>DASRYE010000187.1:0-6099 GCA_035653915.1 Novosphingobium sp.
AACCCTTGGCCACCGCGCCCGCCGACACGTAATAGGGCACGCGCGCGGTATGCAGGTCCGACACGGTGACGGCGCTGAACAGGCTGAGCACGCCCGCGCCCCCCGGGCCGATATGCGCCACGCCCTTCTCGCCCATCATCCAGGCGCTCCAGCGTTCGGTGCGGGTGGCAGCCGGCAGGCCAGACAGGGCATAATCATTGCCATTGGCATCGGCATAGACATCGGGCTTGTTGGTGGTGTCCACCAGCCCGCCAAAGCGCAGCAGGCTGGGCAGCTGGCCCGGCTTCTGCCCGCCCTTGTACATGATCTCCACCGGCACCACCGCCGAATCGAAGCGCGGCGCCAGATCCCAGCCATGGCCCATCTGCCCGCGATAGGGGTTCACTTCATAAACCGCGGCCGACACATACCAGCCCGGCACGATCTGCTGGCGCAGCCGCACGCCCCAGCGCGGCACCGGAAAGCCCGAGAAGCCGCTGTTGTAGAACAGCGTGGTCGGCCGCGGGCAGAAGGCGAAGTTCTGGAAATTGCAGCCCGAGGGCAGCGTGGCGAAATCGGCGCCGCTGTTATACATGCCGATCTTCAGCGCGGTCTTGCCGCCGGCAAATTCCTGCTCGTAGGTGATGTTGGCCGGGCGCACATCCTGCCCGCCGCCATACAGTTCCTGCACCTCGAAGAGATTGCCCAGCCGTTTGGCGGTCAGATCCACGCCGGTGCGCTCGATGAGGGTGAAGATGAACTTGCCGCCTTTGAGGCCAAAGGCCTTGCCGGTGTCGATGGCGGCCGAGGCGAGCAATTGCTGCGTATAGGCCGAACCCTGGCGGGCGCCGCCCGAAACGGCCGCCGCGCTTTCCGACTGATAGGAGAAGGTGAGATCGACGCCATGGTTGCGCAGGTGCTGGCGCCACGAGGGCGCGGGCGCAGCCGCGCTGGTGGGCGCCACCGTGGCCGAGCCGGTGCTGTCGGGCGCGGTGGCCGCAGCGGCCTGCGATTGCGCGGCAGCGGTGGTGATAACCGCGGCAGGGCCAGTGCCGGCTGGGCCAGTGCCGGCATCACCGGGCGCGGGCGCGGCCGTGGCGGCGGCATGTGCAGGGGTTTGCGCCGGGGCGACGATGGCCGCCGGCGGAAGGGTGTCGATCATGTTTTATCCTCTCCCTGGTGTGCAGGGTGTATCAGGGGGTGTGTTGGTGGAAAGCGGCGAGCATCCGCGCCGTATCGGGCTGGTGGCCAGTGAAGCGGGCCAGCGCATCGGCAGCCTGGCGCACCACCATGCCGGCGCCGTTCAGCGTGGCGCAGCCGCGCGCGCGCGCGGCGGCCAGCAAGGCGGTTTCGGCGGGGAAATAGATGATGTCGGACACCCACATGGCAGGGGCCAGCAGGGCCGGGTCGAACGGCAGGCCGGCATGGCCCTGCATGCCCACCGGCGAGGTTTGCGCCACGCCATCGGCGCCAGTAATCGCCTCGGCGGCGCTGGCCACGGCGCGCACGGCGGCGGCCGGAAACAGCGCGCCCAGGCGGGCGGCCAGCGCGGCCGCGCGCTCGGCGCTGGTGTCGAAAATGCGCAGCTCTTCAGCGCCAAGGTCGAGATGGGCATAGCCCACCGCCGCCGCCGCCCCGCCAGCGCCGATCAGCGCCACCCGGCCATGCGGCCTGTCGCCCAGCGCGGCGGCAAAATGGGCGCGATAGCCCGACCAGTCGGTATTGTCGCCAAACAGGCGCCCCTCGCGCCACACCACGGTGTTCACCGCGCCCAGCGCCCGCGCCGCATCCGACAGCTCGTCCATCAGCTCGGCGGCGGCCTGCTTGAAGGGATGGGTCACATTCACCCCGGCAAAGCCCATCTGCCCCAGCATGGCCAACAGGCCCGGCAGATCCGCCGCGCCATAGCCCATCACCTCGGCATCGAGCAGGCGATAGACCAGGGCCAGGCCCAGCGCGGCGCCCTCGCGCTCATGCAGCTCGGGGCTGCGCGAGGCGCCGATGCCAGCGCCCAGCAAGCCGCACAGAAAGGTGTGGGGCCGGGCATCGGGCGAGAGGACGACATGCTGCATGGGGGAAGGCTTTCGTGTGGGAGGAGATCAGGAACGGGCCGGCTGGCGGATCAGCACTACCAACAGGCCGGCCACCACGATGGGCGCGGCAAACACACCGAAGATCACCGGCAGCGCCACCTTGGCGGTCAGCAGATAGCCGCCCAGCATCGGGCCGATCACCGCGCCGATGCGGCCCATGCCCATCGCCCAGCCAAGGCCGGCGCTGCGCACTTCGGCCGGATAGAAGCCGGTGGCCAGCGGATAGCAGCCGTTGAAGCCGCCCTGCACGAACAGGCCGATGAGGAAAGCGGTGAGCAGCGTGAGCGCCAGCGGCATATGCAGCGATCCGAAAGCCACCAGCGCCAGCGCCGCCAGCACCATATAGCCCAGGATCACCTTGCGCAGTTCCAGCCGCATCGCCACCAGCCCCACCGAGGACGTGCCGATGAAAGCGCCGATATTGTAGATGGCGCCGGCATAGATGCCGTGCCGGGGGCTGAGGCCCGCCTCGATCGACAGCTTGGGGATCCAGCTGATGACGAAATAGAGCGTCATGAAGCTGAAGATGATCGCCGCCCACAGCAGCAGCGTGCCGGGCAGGCGCCCTTCGGCCATCAGCCCGCGCAGGCCCGTGTGCGGGGCCTCGGCGCCATCCCTGCGCGGCGGCAGGGCATCAAGCGGGGCCTCGCCCATCTGCGCCAGCTGGCGGTTGATCTCTGCCAGCGCGCCCTTGGGCTGGCGGGCGGCAAGGAAGGCGATTGATTCGGGCAGCAGCAGGAACACCACCGGCAGCGCCAGCGCGCACAGCACCGCGGCGCCCAGCAGCATCGCCTGCCAGCCATGGGTGGCCAGATGCGCTGCCACCACAAAGCCGGTGATCGTGGCCCCCACCGGATAGCCCGCCTGCAAAAAGCCCACGGCAAAGGCGCGGTGATGGGCCGGCGCATATTCGGCCGTCAGCGCGGCCATGCTGGCCAGCACGCTGCCAATGCCCACGCCCACGGCAAAGCGCGCGGCCAGCAATTGCCACAGGCTGTGGCAGAACACCGATCCGAACATCGCCGCCGTCATCACCAGCAGCGAGACGAGGATCAGCCGGCGCCGGCCAAACCGGTCGGCCATGGGGGCCAGCAGCAGGCCGCCGGCGGCCATGCCGGCCAGCCCCGCGCTGAACACCGTGCCCATCTGGTCGGGCGCCAGGTGCCAGTCTGCCGACAGCGCCGGGGCGATATAGGAGAGGATCAGCACATCCATGCCATCCAGCATGTTGAGCACGAAGCACAGCGCCACCACCAGCACTTGCAGCCGGCTCCAGCGGCCATCGCGCGCGGGCGCCTGCTGGCCTTCAACGGTGACAAACGGGCGCACGGAAACCGTGCCGCTCGCAGAGAAGCTCGCCATGTGAGAGACGCCTTTCATCGCTCTCCACCGCCGGGTGGCCTGGCCATGCCCGCAGTGGTCATTTATATTCTGGTTAAGGATTATGCGCCTTGCCACAGGCGGGCGCCAGCACCGCCAGCGCCTTCGCCCATGCCCTTATGTTATAGCTTAGCCGCGCACCGGCGGCTTGGGCCTGGGCAGGGCAGAAAGCACCTTGCGGGCGATTTCCTCGAAGGTTTCACCGATCATCGCGCGGGGCATGTCGAGGTTGCGGTTGAGATAGACCGGCAGCGTGCCCGGCGCCTCGAATTCAAGGAAGCGCACGCCCGGATCATGCGGCTGCATGGCGGTGAAACTGTCCACCAGCGCCAGCCCCATGCCCTGCGCCACAAAGGCCACCGCCGTTTCGGCAAAGCGCACATAGGTGGCCACATCCAGCTCGCAGCCGGCCTCCTCATACATGCGGGCGATGGCGCGGCCATGGGGCGTGTCGGGCGGGAAGGAGAGGATCGGCTCGTCGGCGATATCGGCCACGCCAATCGATTCGCGCGCGGCCAGCGGGTGATCCGCCCGCACCGCGCACACCAGCCGTGCCGCCGCGATCCGGCTGGAGAGCACGTTGGGATGGTCGATCTCGAACAGGGTGAGCGCATATTCGCCGCGCTGCGAGGCCAGATAGGTGCGCGCCTGATCGACCGAGAGAATATCGAACTGCAGCATCAGCCCGGGGTAATTGGCCGTGAGCCTGGCCAGCATCGCCGGCACCACCGAATGGCCCAGCGATGGCGAGGCGCCAATGCGGAAGGTGCGGTCCTCGCCCTTGGCCAGGCGGCGGATGGTGTCGTCCAGCTCGCCAAAGCCCTCGTAGAAGCGCTGGATCTGCTCGAACAGCACCTGCGCCTCATGGGTGGGGATCAGCCGGCCGCGGGTGCGGTCGAACAGGCGGAAGCGCACCTTGTCTTCCATATGCGCCAGCATGCGGCTGATGCCGGGCTGGGAAATATCCAGCAGGCGGGCCGCGCCGCTGATCGTCTTGGCGATCATCACGGCGCGGAACATCTCGATCTGGCGCATGGTCAGCATGGCCGGCGTGCTACCACAGCCCGGCCGGCCGGATCAAACGGCCCCTTCCCCTACTCCCGCCTCCGTTAGCGCGCCTTCCGGGCCATTGCCGCCATAAAGCCGGAAGAAAGTGGCCGCGATCGCCTCGGGCGTGGGGCCTGGCAGCGGCTCTATGCCCAGCAATGCGCGCGAATGGGCCATGCCCATGCACATGGAAAACAGGAAATTGGCCATTTCCATCGCCGTGCCGCCGCGCAGCCGCCCGGCCGCCAGATGGCTGGTGAGAAAGCCGATCAGCATCGCCTCGATCACCGCGGGGCCGCGTTCGTGGAAGATCCGGCTGATTTCCGGCGCCCGCCCGCATTCGCCGCAAAGCAGCCGGTAGAAGGCAATCGCATCGGGCGCCAGAATCTTGGCGATGAACCGCTGGCAGAAGCCTTCCACCGCCGGGCGCAAGGGCGCCGCCGGATCCAGCACCTTCAGCAGATCCTCGCGAAAGGCCCGCGTCATTTCCTCGATGCAGGCGGCAAACAGCTCGTCCTTGCCGCAGAAATAGCTCCACAACGTGCCCTTGGAACCGCCCAGAAGGGCGGCAATCCCCGACATGGTGGTGCCGGCGTAGCCATGGTCCTTAAAAATCTGTGTGGCAGTCTCAAGAATGGCCGCGCGCCTCTCACCGCGCCGCTCTTCCCGCCTGCTCAGGGGTTTGCCCATACGTTCATCCTTTTCCCGTACTATATGGTACGATTTTCTCGTTGACAAGAATCAATCGATGGGAGATACGAGCCGTACCACATAGTACGGTATTTATCATGCACACCCCCCGCCTCCCCCATTGCCTGATCACCGCGGCGCTGCTGCCCGCCCTGCTTGCCGGCTGCGTGTCGGCGCCCAAGCTGGGCCCCAAGCCGGCGCCGCGCCCGCTGGCCGCCTATGCCGCCACGCAAACGCTGGCCGCCACCCCCGGCGCCAGCGCGCCTGCGGCAGACTGGTGGCGCGCCTATGCCGACCCGCAGCTGACCGCGCTGATCGAGGAAGGGCTGGCCAGCGCGCCCGATGTGGCGATCGCCGTTGCCCGCCTGCGCCAGGCCGAAGGCTATCACCAGCAGGCCGGCGCCGCGCTGCTGCCGCGCCTGGATGCCAAGGTGCTGGGCCAGGAAGCCTATATCCACGACTTCCCCGGCGGGATCGCCCCCAATGGCTGGGCGGGCGCCGGCGCCGAGGCGCTGCAGCTGAGCTTCGACATCGACCTGTGGGGCAAGAACCGCGCCGCCCTGCGCGCCGCCCGCCACGAGGATGAGGCCGCCGCGCTGGATCTGGCGCAGGCCCGCCTCACGCTTTCCACCGCGATCGCCAGTTCCTATGCCGATCTCGCCCGCCTTTATGCCGAGCGCGATGTGCAGGCGCAGGCGGTGCAGGTGAAGGAAAACACCCGCCGGATGGTGGCCGACCGCGTGGCCAACGGGCTGGACACCCAGGCCGAGCTGAAGCAGGCCGAGGCCGCCGTGCCCACCGCCCAGGCCGATCTTCTGGCCACCGACGAGCAGATTGCCCTGGCCCGCAACACGCTGGCCGCCCTTTTGGGCAAGGGGCCAGACCGCGGGCTGGCGATTGCCCGCCCGGC
>DASRYE010000188.1:0-4000 GCA_035653915.1 Novosphingobium sp.
TCGCCGGCGGCGACTGGCAGGCGCATCTGGGCGCCGGGCCTTCGGTGTTCGTCAACGCGGCCACCTGGGGGCTGGTCGTCACCGGCCATCTGCTGGCCAGCGAGACACCCTCCTCGGCCAGCCTTGGCGCCACCCTCACCCGGCTGATCGGCCGCGCCGGCGAGCCGGTGATCCGCCGCGCGGTGGATGTGGCGATGCGGCTGATGGGCGCGCAGTTCGTCACCGGCGAAACCATTGCCGAAGCGCTGAAACGCGCCCGCAAGCTGGAAGCGCAGGGCTTTGCCTACAGCTACGACATGCTGGGGGAAGCTGCCACCACCGCTGCCGATGCCGCCCGCTATCTGGCCGATTACGAAGGCGCCATCCATGCCATCGGCCAGGCCTCTGCCGGCCGGGGCATCCATGCGGGGCCGGGCATCTCGATCAAGCTTTCCGCGCTTCATCCGCGCTATGCCCGGGCGCAGGCGGCAAGGGTAATGGCCGAACTGCTGCCGCGCGTGCGGGCGCTGGCGCTGCTGGCCAAGCGCTATGATATCGGCCTCAACATCGATGCCGAGGAAGCCGACCGGCTGGAGATCAGCCTCGACCTCCTCGAAGCGCTGGCGCTTGATGCCGAACTGGCGGGCTGGAACGGGCTGGGTTTTGTCGTGCAGGCCTATGGCAAGCGCTGCCCCTTCGTGATCGACTGGCTGGTGGACCTGGCCCACAGGGCCGGCCGGCGGATCATGGTGCGGCTGGTGAAGGGCGCCTATTGGGACAGCGAGATCAAGCGCGCGCAAAGCGAGGGGCTGGCCGATTTTCCCGTCTACACCAGGAAGATCCACACCGATGTCGCCTATATCGCCTGCGCCCGCAAGCTGCTGGCCGCGCGCGGCGCCCTCTTCCCCCAGTTCGCCACCCATAATGCGCAAACGCTGGCCAGCATCTATCATCTGGCCGGGCCCGATTTCACGCCGGGCGATTATGAGTTCCAGTGCCTGCACGGCATGGGCGAGCCGCTGTATGAACAGGTGGTGGGCGCAGCACGGCTGAACCGCCCCTGCCGCATCTATGCGCCAGTGGGCACGCATGAAACGCTGCTGGCCTATCTGGTGCGGCGGCTGCTGGAAAATGGCGCCAATTCCTCCTTCGTCCACCGCATCTGGGATGCCAGCCTAAGCCCCGAGGCACTGGCCGAAGACCCGGTGGCAGCGGCCCTGCAGGTGGCGCCTGTGGGCGCGCCCCATCCGCTGGTGGCGCTCCCCGGCGCGCTTTATGGCCCCAGGGCCAATGCGGCGGGGCTGGATCTGGCCGACGAGACCACGCTGGCGGCCCTGTCTGCCGCGCTGCAGGCCAGCGCCGCGCAAGGGGCGCAAGCCCTGCCGGAAGGCACCAGCGGCCCCATGCGCCCCATCACCAACCCGGCCGACCGGCGCTGCGTGGTGGGCCATGTGCGCGAGGCCTGCGCGGCCGACATCGCCCCGGCCCTCGCCCGCGCCGAAGCTGCCTTTCCCGCCTGGGCAGCGCTGGGCGCAGGGCCCCGCGCCGCCCTGCTGGAACGGGCCGCCACGGCCATGGAAAGCGCCGCACCCCGGCTGATCGACCTTGCCATCCGCGAGGCCGGCAAGACCGCCGCCAATGCCGTGGCCGAACTGCGCGAGGCGGTGGATTTCCTGCGCTATTACGCGGCCGAGGCGCGCCGCACCCTGTCTGCCGCCACGCCGCCGCTGGGGCCTGTTGCCTGCATCAGCCCGTGGAATTTCCCGCTGGCGATCTTCACCGGCCAGGTGGCCGCCGCGCTGGTGGCGGGCAACACCGTGCTGGCCAAACCGGCCGAGGAAACCCCGCTGATGGCCGCAGAAGCGGTGCGCCTGCTGCATGCAGCGGGCATCCCGGCCGATGTGCTGCAACTGCTGCCCGGCGATGGCGCGGTGGGCGCAGGCCTGGTGGCGCATGAAGGCACAGCGGCAGTGCTGTTCACCGGCTCCACCGAAGTGGCCCGGCTGATCCAGCGGCAGTTGGCGGCGCGCGGCCTGCCGCAGGGACGCGCCATTCCCCTTATCGCCGAGACCGGCGGGCAGAATGCGATGATCGTCGATTCCTCGGCGCTGGCCGAGCAGGTGACCGCCGATGTCCTCGCCTCGGCCTTCGACAGCGCCGGCCAGCGCTGTTCGGCGCTGCGGGTGCTGTGCCTGCAGGAGGATATCGCCGAGCGCCAGCTGGCGATGATCCGCGGCGCGCTGGCCGAGCAGGCCCTGGGCCAGCCCGATGCGCTGGCCACCGACATCGGCCCGGTCATATCCGAGGAAGCGCGCGCCGGGATAGAGGCGCATGTGGCGCGCATGGCCGCGGCCGGCTGCGCCATCACCCGGCTGCCGCTGCCGGCAGACTGTGCCCATGGCAGCTTTGTCGCCCCCACCCTCATCGAGATCACCGATATCGCCGAGATCGGCGGCGAGGTGTTCGGCCCGGTGCTGCATGTGCTGCGCTACCCCCGCGCGGGGCTGGCAGCGCTGGTGGAAGCGATCAACGCCACCGGCTATGGCCTCACCTTCGGCCTCCACACGCGGCTGGACGAGACCGTGGCGCAAGTGACGCAAAGCGTGGCCGCCGGCAATCTCTACGTCAACCGCAACATGATCGGCGCGGTGGTGGGGGTGCAGCCCTTTGGCGGGCGGGGGCTTTCCGGCACCGGCCCCAAGGCGGGCGGGCCGCTCTATCTGGGCCGGCTGGTGGCCGCGCGGCCGGCCGCAGCGATAGGCCGCGAGGGCCCGCTGGCCGGCCACCGCGCCGAACTGCCCGGCCCTGTGGGCGAGCGCAACCTCTATGCGCTGCATCCGCGCGGGGCGGTGCTGGCGCTGGCGCATACGGCAGCCGGCCTTGAAGCGCAGATCGCCGCGGCTCTGGCAGAAGGCAACGTGCTGCAGGTGCTGGCCCGCCCCGGCCTTGCTCTGGTAGTGGCCGCCCAGCCCGCCAGCCGGGTGCAGCTGATCGAGCGCCTGCCCGAAACCAGCGCCTTTGCCGCCGCGCTGGTGGAAGCAGGGCCAAACGCCCATGCCGACCTCATCGCCCTTGCCGCCATGGCAGGGGCCATTCCGTTGACGCAGGTGAGCGCGGCCGATGGCACCTATCGCGCCGACTGGCTGGTGGAGGAGCAGACCGTGTCGATCAACACCACCGCGGCCGGCGGCAATGCCAGCCTGATGGCGCTGGTTTAACTGGCGCTGGTTTAACTGGCGCTGGTTTAACTAGCCTGGCCGCGCCGGCGCCACCACGAGGCAAAGCCCAGCGCGATCATCACCACCAGCCACAGGCCGGTGGCCGTTACCAGCAGGCGGCCCGGCCAGCCGGCCACCTCGCCGGTGTGGAGGGCATAGAGGCTGTCGGCCAGGCGCTGGCCGAAGGTGGCGGTGGCGGGCGTGTAGAGCAGCGCCACCGCGCCCGTGCCGGCATCGATATCGACCATGCTGGTGCCATAGGCGCGGCGCCATTCGCCCGGCGCCAGCAGGCGGAAGCGATAGGTGGCATCGGCAGCCGTGGGCATGCCGATGATCGCCGTCAACCGGCTGCCGGGGGCGGCGGCCAGCGCCGTTGCGAGCGCCGCTGCCAGATCCACCCGCACCGGGCCGGGGTGGCTGGCATGATCGGGCCGGGCGCCGCCCAGCAGCGCGCGAAAGCCATCGTCGAACACCATGGCGGTGCCGGTGGTGGCCATCAGCAGGGCGGGCGCGGCGGCCCACAGGCCCAGCGCCCGGTGCCAGGCCAGCGGCCGCACCCGCGCGCTGGCCACAGGGCCGGGGCGCAGGGCCCGCACAAACCGCCCGCGCCGGGGCCACACCGCCACCAGCCCCAGCGCCAGCATCACCGCCAGCCCCGCCCCGCCGATGCCGATGGCCCAGCCGCCCTTGTCGTCGGCCTTCAGCGTCTGGTGCAGCTCCACCAGAAAATCGGATAGCGCATCGGCCCGCGTCTCGCCCTCGGCCAGCGGGGTGCCATCGGCGGCCAGGGTGAGGTGGCGGGT
>DASRYE010000189.1:0-16179 GCA_035653915.1 Novosphingobium sp.
ATCTGGCTGCAGGGCTTTGCCGAAGCGCATGACACGATCGGCGGCGTTTATGTGGGCGTGCGCTATGGCCGGCAGGAATTCACCGACGGGCCCAACCTGATGGTCTCCCAGCGCGACAACAACAACATCCGCCAGGTGGAAAACGGCCTGCGCCTGTGGGCCCGCGGCCGCACCCTGCGCGCCGATCTGTTCGACCTGCACATGACCGCCTATGGCATCGATGGCACCGGCGACGACCTGTTCGACAACACCCGCCGCTTTTCCGGCATGACGCTGGGCTGGGTGGTGCCGCGCAGCCTTCTGGGCGGCTCGAAGCTCTATCTCGATCCGTTCCTCTGGCGCTATCGCAACACGCTTTCCACCTGGGGGCCGAACAAGGGCAACGAGATGCGCACCTATGCCGGCGCCCACTTCTGGGGCGAGGCCGGCCGCGCGACGATCGACTGGACGGTGAACCACCAGGGCGGCGATTATGAGGGCCGCGCCATCGATGCCTGGCAGCTGTTCCTGGCCCAGTCCTTCCGGCTGGGGGAAAAGCCCTCGGCGCCGCGCATCGGCTTCCATGCCGATTATGCCACAGGCGGCGGCGCCTATGGCAGCGGCAAGCTGAAGGATGCCTTCTCGCCCTTCGGCAACAACATCTACTACAGCTACGGCCTGTTCCTCACCCCCACCAACATGCGCGTGCTCTCGCCCAACATCACCTTCCAGCCGCTGCGCAAGCTGCGGATCACCGGGGAATATGAATGGGTGTGGCGCAATAATGCGCAGGATGCCGTCTATCGTTCCAATGGCACGCCCTATGCCGGCACGCAAAAGGTGGGCGGGCACGAGGTGGGCCGGGTGATGCGCGCGCAGGCCACCTTGTCGATCACCCCGCGCCTCAGCTTCACCGGCCGGGCCGAGGAGATGTATGCCGGCGATGTGCTGCGCCGGGCCGGCTATGCCAATTCCACCTTCCTTGCCGGCTGGCTCTCCTATCGGTTCTGACCTGCCGGCTTTAAGCGGCAGAGGCCGGATGCAGGGCACACAGGGCGGTTTCGGCCAGCACCAGTGCGCCCGCCAGCACCAGCGGCGGCGCCAGCCCGCCATGGGCCACCATGAACGCCCCCAGCGCCGCGCCCAGAAAGATGGCCAGAACGCTGGCCACCCGCCGGCCCAGATTGGGATTGCCGCCGCCGGCCAGCGCGCTGTCGGCGGCAAGGCCGGTCAGCGTCAGGGTCAGCACGGTGGTGGTCAGATCCGGCACTTTCAGCTGGCGGATGGTGGCATTGCGAAAGCCCATGGCCATGGCCGTGAGGGCGACAATGCCAAGCAGGCTTGCCGCCGGCGATTGCGTGGCGGGGGTGAACCCCGTGGCCAGCCCCGCCGCCGCCCACAGCAGCCCCGCCTCCACCAGCGCCGCGCGCAGCAGCCAGCCCCGCAGCGGCCCTGCGCCATGCCGCTTGCCTATCCGCCCGGCCCCCAGCGCGCCAGCCAGAAAGGCACCAATCGCCACCACATAGGACAGTGGATGAAACCCCGGCGTTGCCACCGCGGCAAAGCCCAGGAAGACGATATTGCCGGTCATGTTGGCGGTGAACACCTTGCCCAGCCCCAGCACGCTGATCGCATCGACAAGGCCCGTGCCCACCGACAGCACCAGCAGCAGGCCGGGCAACAGGGCAGATCGGGGCTCTACAGGCATGGTGGTTTCCTCATGGCAGATCCTGATGGCAGATACGGGCATCACATCCGGAAATTGGCCTCGATGCCGGTCATGGTAATGGTCTTCGCAGCGCCCGTCTCGGCCAGAAAGCGCCCCGCCTGGAACAGCGAGAAAGAGGCCGACAGCGTCAACTCCGCCGTGGCGCGCCAGGCCAGCGTGGCCTCCTCCTGCGTGCCGACGAAACGCGCCGCCGCCGCATTGCCCGCCCGCAGCAGGTGGCCCGGCACATCATACACGCCATCGCCCCGGCTTTGCCGCCAATAGGCGCCGCCGGAAAGGCTGGCCCCCACGCCCCGCCCGCAATCCAGCGCCAGCACCGGCTGCAGGTTGACGAGGTTATAAGGCCCCACAGGCGACAGTTCGCCGAAATATTTGCCCTTGGGGAACAGCGCGTTGAACGTGCCCAGCCGATGGTCTGAGGCGGAACGGTCGCCGCTGGCGATATTGGCGCGCAGGGTAAAATCAGGGTGCAGCCGCGCCCCGGCAAAGCGGTGGCCCACCTCGCTGGCGATGGACCAGGCGCCGATCGTGCTGTCGGCAAAACGGCCGAACTGGGCCATGCCTTCCATGTTCCAGTGCCAGCCCGCCGCCCGGCCCGTGGTGGTGCCAAACCAGCGCAGGCCCAGCGTGTGGCGCAATTCGCGGCCGCGGCCCTGCTGGAAGCTGGCCGCGCTGTTGCGATAGCCGAGATAATAGAGATCGACGCCCCCCGCCCCGAAGGCCTGCGTGGCATAGGCCCCCCACAGGCGGCGCGTGGGCGAGCTGTGATCGTCGAAACTGTTTGGCCCTGCCTCCACCGGCAGCAGATAGAACGCGTTGAGCGTGAAGGCGCCGGTGTGGAAGATCGCCCGGCCGCCATCGAAAGCCAGCGGCAGGTTGGGGCCATAGCGCGTGCCCACCAGCCGCTCCGTGCCCAGCCCCACCATCTCGCGCCCGGCGCGCAGGCGCAGGCTGGCGCCGCCCTGCCCGCCGCCTTGCCCGCCCAGCGGCACATCCACATCGGCAAAGGCCTGCAGCAGGTCCGCCCGCGTCTGGTCTATCGCGCTGGGGGCCGGCCGCACGCCCACCGCATAGCCCAGCACCGGCTGCACAAAGGCGCGCAGCTGCCCCACATGCAGATCCGCATAAGGCAGCAGCCGCGCCCACAGATAGCCATTGTCTGGCGCGCTGGCCTGGCCCCAGAGGTTCGCGTGATAGGTCTCATCGCGCAGGCGCAATTCGCCCCCAGTGGTGAGATAGGCGCTGCCCGTGCCATCGAGCGGGATATATTTGAACGCTTCCGTCCAGTGCCCCGTGCGCCCGGCAGGATCGGCCAGGCTCGACCAGTCCTCATTGTAGCGCTCCGGCGTCAGCACCGGGGGCTGCCAGCTTTCGGCCGGCGGATCGGCCCGCGCAGCGGCAGGGGCCAGCAGGGCAAGTGCAGCGGCAAGGGGGGCGGCAAGGGCGGGGCTGGCGCGCATCGCTCAATCGCCGCGCCCGGCCAGCAGCGCCACCAGCACAAAGCCGCCCACCAGCCCGCCATGCTCGAAAAAGGCGTTGGTGGCGGCAAAGCGCTCCGCCCCCGGCGGCATCGCCCAGAAACGATTGGCCACCAGCGCGGCCAGCGCCGTGAACACCCCCAGCATCCCCGCCCCCAGCCACACCAGCCGGCCAGACAGGACCAGCACCGGGCCGATCAGTTCCACCGCGATGGTGAGCGCGGCAAACAGCGCCGGCGGCGCTAGGCCCATATGGGCCTGCTCGGCCACGGCAGCGGGAAAATCGGCCAGCTTCGTCAGCCCGCCCAGCAGATAGGCACCGCACAGCGCCAGCCGCGCAAGGAAGCCCGTGCCCCGCCAGCCCAGCAGGGCCGCCACCGGGCGCGGCGGGGCAGGCTGGCTCATTGCCCGGCCGCCCCGTGGATCTCGGCGGCGTGGATTTCGGCGATATAGCCGCCGGGGAAGCGCACAATGGCGCTGTGCCGCCCGGCGCCGATATGGGCCGGCACCAGCACCTCCACGCCGGCCGCCGCTGCCCTTGCCAGCGTGGCGGGCAGATCGGCCACCGCATAGCCGGTGAGATCGCGCCCATAAGGCCAGGGCAACTGGCCATCGGAAACGATCACCAGCATCCTGCCATAGCCGCTCTCGATGGCGATCTGGCGGATGGTCTTGCCGGGCTGGCCGATCGCGTCACCGGCAAGGCCGCGCTCATCGGCGACAACCTTGCCATGGGCGAAGGCCAGCCAGTCCTTCACGAAGCCATCGGCGGCATCGGCGGTGAGGTAGATGCGGTTTTCCGGCACGCTGGCCAGCGGCGCATAGCTGGGCTTGGCGGTGTGCCAGTAGAGCTGCATGTTCACCCCGCCCGGCCACTGGATCACCACATCGCGCCCGATCGGATCGGGAAAGGTGGTGATCAGCCGGCTGGCGCCATGCTGCACGGCGGCGGCCACCGCGCCATCCATGTCGCTCACCAGATAGCCGGTGCGCTCGGCGCCGAAGGGATAGGGGATCTCGGTCTTGAAGCCGAACACCGAGACGGTGCCGACCGGGCTGAGCACCAGCTGCGATTTGGTGAGGCTGGGCGTGGGCGTTACCTGGAATTCGCCCTGCTTGCTGGCGGTGCCGCCGAAAGTGGCGAGGAAGCTGGCCACGAAACGGTCGAAATCGCTGGCCGGCACATAGACATGGGTCGTGTCATATTGCGGGCCCACGGCATAATCGGGGGTGGCGGCAGGGGCGGCCATGGCCGGGCTGGCCAGCGCCAGGGCAAGGAAGAGGGCAAGGCGTTTCATCGGATATCTCCAGACGGAAAAAGGTTGGCTCAAACAGCCCAGCAGCCGCAGCCCAGCGCGCCCCAGAAGCTCTGCGGATCGGCAGTGGGGGTTTGCGCGCCAAGGGCGGCGGCATGGCCATGGCCGTGCACCGCGCAAGGCACCGCGCAGGCACAGGCCGACGCCAGCTTCCAGCGCGTTTCGGGCGATTGCCAATGGCCGCCAAACGTGCCCACCGGCGACCAGTCGGGCATTGGCCGGGGCAGATCAGGGGCATGGGCGGCATAATCGCCATTGCCATGCACCACCTTGCCGCCCAGAATGGTGAGCACCGAGCGGATCTGGCTGATCGCGCTTTCCGGCACGGCGAAATAATCGTCAGACAGCAGCGCCAGATCGGCCAGCTGGCCAGCCTTGATCTGGCCCTTCCGGCCCACCTCGTTCGAGAACCAGGTGTTGGCCTCGGTCCACAGGCGCAGGGCCGTCTCGCGGTCGAGCCGGTTGCGCACCGGCGATAGCGCCAGCCCGCCCACCGTGCGGCTGGTGACCAGCCATGACAGCGACACCCAGGGGTTGTAGCTGGCCACGCGCGTGGCATCGGTGCCGGCGCCGACGGGGATGCCGGCTTCCATCATGCGCTTGATCGGCGGCGTTGCCTCGGCGGCCTTGGCGCCATAGCGTTCGACGAAATATTCGCCCTGGAAGGCCATGCGATGCTGCACGGCAATGCCGCCGCCAAGCGCCGCGATGCGATCGATGTTGCGGTGGCTGATTGTCTCGGCATGGTCGAAGAACCAGTTGAGGCCGTGGAGCGGGATATCGCGGTTGACCTTCTCGAAGACATCGAGCGCGCGGCTGATCGTCTCGTCATAGGTGGCGTGCAGGCGCCAGGGCCAGCGGCGTTCGGCCAGCAGGCGGATGACGGGTTCGAGATCACCTTCCATCGTCGGCGGCATATCCGGGCGCGCTTGCCGAAAATCCTCGAAATCGGCGGCGGAATAGACCAGCATCTCGCCCGCGCCATTGTGGCGATAGGTATCGTCGCCATCGCCGGGCTTGACCTGCTTCGACCAGTTGGCAAAATCCTCCAGTTCCTCTTTCGGCTTTTGCGTGAAGAGGTTGTAGGCAATGCGCAGGGTCAGCAGCCCATCGGCATGCAGCTTTTCGATCACCTCGTAATCATCGGGATAGTTCTGCGAGCCGCCGCCGGCATCGATCACGCTGGTCACGCCAAGGCTGTTCAGCTCGCGCATGAACTGGCGGGTGGAATTGAGCTGGTATTCCTGCGGCAGCTTGGGGCCCTTGGCGAGGGTTGCGTAAAGGATCGTGGCGTTGGGCTGGGCCAGCAGCAGGCCGGTGGGGTTGCCGGCTGCATCGCGCATGATCTCGCCGCCCGGCGGGTTGGGCGTGTCCTTCGTGTAGCCCACGGCGCGCAGGGCCGCGGCATTCAGCAGCGCGCGATCATAGAGGTGGAGGAGGAAAACCGGCGTTTCGGGGGCGGCCGCGTTGATCTCGTCGATCGTTGGCAAGCGCTTTTCGGCAAACTGGTGCTCGGTAAAGCCGCCCACCACGCGCACCCATTGCGGCGGCGGCGTCACCTCGGCCTGGCGCTTCAGCATGGCCATCGCCTCGGCAAGGCTGGGCACGCCTTCCCAGCGCAGTTCCATATTGTAGTTGAGGCCGCCGCGGATGACATGGATGTGGCTGTCGATCAGGCCCGGGATCAGGCGGCGGCCGCCGGCATCGATGATCTGCGCTTGCGGCACGGCCGCGCGGGCATCCGCTTCAGAGCCCGCCACCAGAATGCGGCCATCGCGGATGGCCACGGCCTCTGCCTGCGGGTTGGCGCGATCGAGCGTGGTGACGCGCGCGTTGATGAGGAGAAGGTCGGTCATCGGGGGCACTCCGGTTCAGGCGTCGCGCTGGGGGGTAGTTTGGTGGGGGGCAGCTTGGTGGGGGGCGGCGTGTTCGCCCAGCACGCGGCGGGCGCAGTCGGTCTTGACGAAGGCCAGCACCGGCTGCCCGCGCAGCAGGCGGGCCGCCACCGGCACCGCCTGCTCGCCCAGCAGCATGCCCAGAAGGCCGATCAGCGCGATAGTAGGCGGCGCCGGAGACCTGACCCCCAGCAGCGCATAGATGGCGCCAACCAGCACGCCGGCCGCCAGCGAAATCAGATAGGGTTTCATGTCTGGGCCTTTCGGAAGGAAAAGGGGCGCCGGGCCCGGATGGGGGGGCCCGGATCGGGAGGTCCGGGAGGAGGCCGGCCCGGCGCCAGTTGCCTCAGCGCATCAGCCTCGGCGCATCAGTGGCCGCCTTCGGAGGCGCCGAACATCGTCTTGGCGTAGGTGATGCCAAGGCCATAGGCGCCGCCCAGCTCACGCGCGAGGCCGGTGGTGAAGGCATAGGTTTCGCCGCGGGCCCAGTCGCGCTGCAGTTCCAGCAGATATTGCAGCGCCGTCATCGGGTGGGCGCCGGCCTGGATCATGCGCTCCACCGCGCGCTCATGCGCCTCGGCCGAGATGTCGCCGCAGGCATCGGTGATGACATAGACCTCATAGCCCTGCTCGATGGCCGACAGCGTGGGGCCAACGATGCACACCGAGGTCCACAGGCCGGCGAACACCAGCCGGCCAAGGCCGATGCGGTTCACTTCCTCGATCACCGCGGCATCTTCCCAGGTGTTCATGCTGGTGCGATCGAGCAGGGGCTGGCCGGGGAACGGGTCGGTCACCTCGCTGAACATCGGGCCGGAAAAGCTCTTCTCGGCCACCGTCGTCAGGATCGTCGGCACGCCAAAACCGGCGGCAGCGCCAGCGATCAGGCCGGCGTTGTTGCGCAGCAGGGTGGTGTCGATGGACTTGGTGGCAAAGGCCATCTGCGACTGGAAATCGATCAGCACCAGCGCATGGTTGTCGGGGGCGATCAGGGCCTTGGCGGGCGTGGGGGTGGCAGTAAGGGTCATGTCAAACTCCATCGGTGAAGGGGGCGCGCGCCATCCGCCGGGCCCGGCAGCCTGCCGGCCCTTTGGCCAAACGCGGTGAACACGGGGGAAATCAGCTGCGGAAGAAGGCCAGCAGATCGGCGTTGATGAGATCCGGATGGGTGCTGGCCATCCCGTGCGAGAGGCCGGGATAGGTTTTCAGCGTGCCCTGCTGCACCAGCTGCACGCTCAACCGGGCAGAGGCAGCCAGCGGCACCACCTGGTCATCCTCGCCATGGAGGATCAGCACGGGCACATCGATGACCTGCAGATCCGCGGTGAAGTCGGTTTCCGAGAAGGCCTTGATGCAATCGTAATGGGCCTTGGCGCCGCCCATCATGCCCTGGCGCCACCAGTTCTCGATCAGGCCTGGCGACACGGCGGCATCCGGGCGGTTGAAGCCATAGAAGGGGCCGCTGGCCACATCGAGGAAGAATTGCGCGCGATTGGCCGCCAGCGCGGCGCGGAACCCATCGAACACGGCCAGCGGCAGGCCGGCGGGATGGCTGGGCGATTGCAGCATGATCGGCGGCACCGCGCCAATCAGCACGATCCGCGCCACCCGGCCGGGCTCTGCGCGGGCGGCATAATGGGCCACCTCGCCGCCGCCGGTGGAATGGCCGACATGGATCGCCCCGCGCAGATCGAGATGGCGCGCCAGCGCGGCCACATCGGCGGCATAGGTGTCCATGTCGTTGCCCGTGTCGGTCTGGCCCGATCGGCCATGGCCGCGCCGGTCTGGCGCGATGACGCGATAGCCCTGCTGCAGGAAGAACAGCATCTGGGCATCCCATTCGTCGCCCGTCAGCGGCCAGCCATGGTGGAAGACGATAGGCGGCGCGGCGCTGTCGCCCCAATCCTTGTAGAACAGCTCCACCCCATCGGCAGTGACAAGCCGGGCGCTGCCGGGCCTGGAAAGCGTATCTGTCATGAAAAATCCCGCCTGTCGCAAAGCGTTTGCCCACAATGACGCAGCCGGGCAGAGGGACACCCCTCAAAACGGTCGCAGAAATTTATCTCCGCGATTGCGAAGTGCAAAGAATTTCTGCAACGCTCTTTCCGGCTTTCTGTCAACGCCAACCTATGCAAGGCGCACCCTGGCGTATTGGACGGGATTGACCGCAGCGAAGATTATCACGCCTCTTCGCACAGGGCGCCGCCGCGCGGATATTGGGGCAGGATGCCACGGCGCGGGCTTTTCGGGATGAAGGCGGTGGGCGTGAGGCCAGTGCGGCGCTTGAACTCGCGGGTCATGTGGCTCTGGTCGAAAAAGCCGCAGGCGCTGGCGATTTCGGCCAGTGGCATGCCCGCCCGCAAATGCAGCTTGGCCATCACCACGCGGCGGATGCGCAGATACTGGTGCGGCGTCACCCCCACCTGATCGCGAAACTGGCGCAGCAGCACGAAGCGGTTCATCCCGGCCACCCCGGCCAGATCCTCCAGCGCCACATTCTCGGCATAATGCGTGCGCAGATAGTCCACCACCCGGGCGATGCCGCGCTGGCAGGCGCCCATGCGCGCCTGCCCCGCCGCGGGCGACAGCCGCGCGGCCAGTTGCTCCATCCAGGCGGCAATGCCCTCGAAGGCCTCCAGCTCCTCGTGGTTCTGCTCGAAACGGGCGTGCAGCGCCAGCAACTGGCGCGACAACGCCCCATCCGCCAGTAGCCCATCGCCGAAATCCAGCCGGGCCACAGGGCTTGCCTCCAGCTCGGCCCATTCGGCCAGGCGCCGGTGCGAGAGGTGGATCTCGCGGCACACGCCGCCGGTCTGCGCGATCCATTCCGAGCGGATGGCGAAATGCTCGCCCGCGCGCCGCATGATGATATCGCCCGGCCGCTCCTGCCGCGCGCCATCGCCATTGCGCGACCACCAGCCGCAGCCCTCGAAGGCGAGGAAGACGATATCGTCGTGGATCATCTCGTCGATATCGAGCTGGGCGCCGCCAGCCAGATCGAAGCGCACGAGGCTGCAATCGGCCCCGCCCCACACATTCATCGTATGACGGGTAGTGGAAACATGATCCATCGCGGGGCATCCTGTGGGAAGAGGCAGGTTTGGGGAGGAAGACTTGCGGGGCAGGCGCGCCGCGCGAGGAACAGCGCGAGGCCATCAAGACTATCAGCCCTGCAAGGCCATGCGAATGCTACCAATGCGCAATAGCTGCAACCGCAAAAAGCCGCCTCGGCCGATTCCCCGCGCGCCGCCTGCCCCGTGATACCAACCCGTGATACCAAGTGGTAACACGAGGGCGGCGTTTGCCAAAGCCGGATCAGCCGGCGGGCGCGGCCAGTTGCGGCATCACCCGCTGGCCCACCAGCGCCGCTTCTGCCGCGCAGCCGGCGGGCTTTTCGCCATGGGCGCGCAAGGCAGTGATTTCCGCCCGGGCCGCGGCCAGATCCGCCTGATAGGCCGGCTTGGTGGCAACCAGCGCCATGGTGGCGCTGGCCGATTGCATGCCCGCTTCCACCGCGCTTTCATTATGCGCGCCGCAGATGAAGCGGCTGTCGCCATAAGCGCGGCCGCGTTCGAGGATCGCCTGCGCGCGGTCCGGCGCGATCTGGCTGAGGATCAGGGCCCAGGTCCAGCCCCAGGTGGTGTGGCCCGATGGATAGTCGAAGCTCATGCGCTGGCGCTTGCTGTCGTAGAGTTCGGCCTCGGGCTGGCAGATCGGGCCGTGGTCGATCGTGAAGGGCCGCTCGCGCTGGTAGACGTTCTTGGCAAGGCCGGTTTCATGGGCGGTGTCGGCCCCGGCCCGGCTGACCAGGCGCACCAGCAGCGGCGCGTTGTCCACCGTCAGCCGCACACCCAACGCGCAGCTGAAATCGCCCAGCAGCGCCGGCGTTGCATAATCGGCATCATGGGTGGCCATCTGCCAGCGGGGCGTGCCCTGCAGCTGGCGGGTCTGGCGGAAGATCGCCCGGTCGGTCTCGTAGCGCGGATCGCCGGGGCGCGGGGCGGGCTCCAGCACATGGGTCACATCGAACTCGCCCGGCGCCAGATAGCCTTGCGGGCGCCCCTCTCCGGCGAGGGCAGCCGCCGCCAGCGCGCTGGCGGAAAAGACAAGCAGGGCAGCAAGATGGCGGCGCATGGGCAGGCGTGGTCCTTTCGGCAGCTGGCGGCAGCAGCGAATCCCGCGCCGCCCCGCCTTATCAGCCAAGGCCAAGCTTCAGCGCAAGCCGGCCCGCCCTAGAACCAGCCCTTCACGCCCAGCACCAGGCTGCGCGCGGCCGCCCCCTCGCCCTCGGCGCGGGCATAGGCGGCGGTGCGCCCGCTGCGCCATGTCCAGGCGGCGCCCACATAGGGGGCAAAGCGGCGAGTGATCTCAAAGCGCAGGCGCAGGCCCAGCTCGGCGCTGGTCAACCCCGCGCCCAGCCGCTCTGCCGGCATGTCCTGCGCCGACAGGTTCAGCTCCATGCGCGGCTGCAGCACCAGCCGGCGCGTGAGGCGCTGGTCGACGCTGGCCTCGATGCGCCCGGTCAGCTGCCCCCTGTCCGACAGATAGGCCGCCGCCAACACGTCGAAGAGATAGGGCGCCATGCCCTCTGCCGCCAGCATCGCATGGCTGCGCGCCGGAGTGGGGCGGATATCCTGCCGCACCCCGGCCTCCAGGTTCCACCACGGGCTGATGGCGCGGGCATAGGCGGCTTCCACCTCGGCCTCATCCAACCGGCGCCCCACCGCCCCCTCGCCCCTTGTGCGCAGCAGCAGCCGGTTCACGTCACCCGCCCAGCCCTCGCCCTCCCAGCGCCAGCGATCGGCCCCGGCGCCCAGCTGATATTCGGCCAGATCCACCTTCATCGCGGCATAGGGCGGGGCGGGCGCCATCATCGCCTGTTCGGCCGCGGCCATGGCAGCGGCGGGCCAGAAGCGGTCGGCCGCGCGATCGTGCACCACAGGCGGGGCCTCGGCACTGCCGGGCGACTGGTCGGTGCCGGCAGGGGAGGCCGGATCAGGATCCGCCAGCGCTCCTTGCGGCAACGCCAACAGGGCCAACAGGGCCAGCAGGCCAAGCGGAGCCGGCGCCCTCATGCCGGGCGCACCTTGACGATGCGCATCATCCCCATCGCCATATGAAGGAAGAGATGGCAGTGGAAGGCCCAGTCCCCGGGCCGCGCGGTCATGTCGAAGCTGATCCTGCCGCCGGGCAGCACGTTCACCGTGTGCTTGCGGGGCGCATGGGTGCCATGGCCGGTCACCAGTTCGAAGAGATGGCCGTGGAGGTGGATGGGATGGGCCATCATCGTGTCGTTCACCAGCGTCATGCGCAGGCGCTCGCCCTTGCGCATGGGGATGGGTTCGTGCGCCTCCTGCATCCTGCGCCCGTCGATCGACCACATGTAGCGGTTCATCGCGCCGGTCAGATGCACCTCGATCTCGCGTTCGGGCGCGCGCGGATCGGGGTTGGGCGCGGCGGCCAGCAGATCGCGATAGGTGAGCACCCGGTGGCCGGCCTGGTCGAGCCCGATGCCGGGATCGCCGCTGCGGTCCTGCGGCATCGGGCTGATCATCTCCACCCCCGGCCCCAGCGCCACCTGCGGGGCATTGGCGCCATCGCGCATCTTCATCGGCCCCATCGCCCCGCCAGACATGGCCATCCCCATGTCCTTCATGGTCAGCAGCGGGCGCGGGCGCAGCGGCGGCACGGCGGCCTTCATGCCGGCCGCAGGCGCCAGCGTGGCACAGGCCATGCCCGAACGGTCCATCGTCTCGGCAGCGATGGTGTAGGCGCGCGGACCCGGCCGCACGATCACGTCATAGGTCTCGCCGGAGCCGAACTGGAACTCATCGACCACCACCGGCTGCACCGCCTGCCCGTCGGCGGCCACCACTTCCAGCGGCAGATCAGGGATGCGCAGGTTGAAGAAGGTCATCGCCGCGGCGTTGATACAGCGCAGGCGCACCGCCTCGCCGGGAGTGAACAGGCCGGTCCAGTTATCGGCCGCATCATGCCCGTTCACCAGATAATGCAGCACGCTGCCGGTCACATCGGCAATATCGGTCGGGTCCATGCGCATGCGCGCCCAGGCCAGGCGCTGGCCCAGCGGCTGGGCCTGCTTACCCCCGGCGAGAAGATCGGCCAGCGTCTGCGGCTGGTGGTTGTAGTAGCCGGGATCGGCCTTCAGCCGGGCGAGAATGCGCGCCGGATCGACAAAGCTGTGATCGGAGAACAGCAGCACATGCTCGCGCAGCACCGGTTCCGGCTCTGGCTCTGCCGGATCGATCACCAGCGCGCCATAGCAGCCCATCATCTCCTGCAGGCCCGAATGGCTGTGATACCAGTATGTGCCGCTCTGGGTAATCGGGAAGGCATAGGTGAAGCTGGCGCCCGGAGCGATGCCGGGAAAGGAGACGCCCGGCACGCCATCCATCTGGAAGGGCAATTCCAGCCCGTGCCAGTGCAGCGAAGTCTCCTCGGCCAGCTCGTTGACAACGGTGAGGCGCAGCATCTGCCCCTGCCGCAGCCGCAGCACCGGGCCCGGCACAGAGCCGTTGATCGCCACCGCCCGGGCCATCCGCCCGCCCATCGCCACAGCGCCCCTGCCGATGCGCAGGGTGATCGCTTCCCCCGAAAGCACCGGTGGGCCGGAAACCACGGGCGGGCCCGAAAACGCGCGCGCGCCGCCCCCCACCAGCACCCCGCCGCCGGCCAGCGCCCCTCCGCGCAGCAGCGCCCGGCGCGCAACATCAGGCCATTTCATGACAACCCCCACAGCAACATCTGCCAGCCTATACGCCTCAGCCCACCCCATCCCTCAGCTGCGCGACGAGATTTTTGCGCGCGCGGTAGAGCCGCGTTTCCACCGCCTTTTCGCTGATGCCCAGCACAGCGGCGGTTTCGGCCTGGCTCAACCCCTCGATCGCGCGCAGCACCAGCACTTCCTTCAGCCGCGCCGGCAAGCGGGCAATCGCCGCCATGGTGCGGCGCAGCTCCTCGGCATCGGCCACCTGGCGGTCGGGCAGCGGGGCGGCATCGCCCAGCCCGATGGCCTCCTCGATGGGCCGGGCCAGGCGCAGGGCCGCGCGCAGCCGGCGCCGGCGCGCCCGATCGCGGCATTTGTTGATGGCGATGCGGGCGATCCAATGGGCAAAGGGCCGCGCCCGGTCATAGCGGCCAAGGGCGGCAAAGGCGCTGATGAAGGCCTGCTGGGTGATGTCGAGCGCGGCCTCTTCCTCGCCGCAATGGTGGCGGGCAATGCGGAACACCAGCGCCCGGTGCCGATCGAGCAGCACGCGATAGGCCGCCTGCCGCCCGCCCAGCGCCAGCCCGGCCAGATCGCCGTCGCCCAATTCGCCCAGATCTGCCACGCCGGTGCGGCCTAGCGGGCCGGCGCGGTGAGGGCCTTGACGATCCCTGCATCAAAACGCGCCGCCTGATCGGGCCGCAGCACCGAACGCATCGCAAAGACATGCTCCAGCGTGGCCTTCTGCAGCTCGCCCATGGCATGGTGCGAGCGATCGACCGCGGCGGCCACTTTCGGTCCATAGCCATGTTCGGCCACGACAGCGCTGGCCAGATCCGCGTTATCGGCGCGCAATTCGCCCTCCAGCGCGGCTTTGCGGGTGGCAAAGCCCTGCTCGATCCGGGCGATCTCGGCCGCCTGCCCGGCATCAAGGTCGAGCTGATCGTGCAGCAGGCGGTGCAGCTGGGTATCGTCGGGGCGGGGCGGGGCCAGCAGCGCCCGGCCGGCCAGCGCGCCGCCCAGCCCGGCGGCAAAGCCCAGCACCACCACCCACGCCAGCGCCCCCTTGCGCCACCGCGCGCTCACCGGCCATCGCCCAGCAGGCTGGAAGGGGCAAGCTCGCCCGGCACGCCCAGCGGCAGCGCGCCGCCGGCAGGTGCCGCCGGCAGCCCGCCCGCCAGCGCCCCCAGCAGCAGCGCCAGCCCCGCCACCGCGCCCAGCGCCCCGCGCGGCAGCACCGGATCGCGCGCGGCCGCCAGCCCGGCAAACACCGCCTCGTCGATGCCGGCAAGGCGGGCATCGGGGGGCAGCTGGCCAAGGCGGGCAAGCAGGCGGTCAAGATCGGTCATGGCAGCATCCTTCGGCAATCCGCCCCAGCATACGCGCTTCCTGCGCCATTCCCTCATGCCGCCGGCAAAAAAAGCGCACCCTCGCGTGAGGGGGCCGCCCGCCCGCTGCGTAAACACCGCCAAACCATAGCGGAGTTTTTGCCCCATGCGCCGTGTTCTGCTGGCTGCCCTTGCCCTGTTTGCTTCTCCTGCGCTGGCCCATCCGGCGGTGCTGTCCGCCCAGCCGGCCGATGGCGCCAGCACCGGGCCCGTCTCGCAACTGTCCATCACCTTCAGCGAGCCGCTGGTGGCCGCCCTCTCCGGCATCGACCTGCTGATGACCGGCATGCCCGGCATGGACCATCACCAGCCGATGAAGATGACCGGCGTGAAAACCAGCCTTGCCGCCGACGGCGCCACGCTGGTGGCAAGGCTGCCCCGCCCGCTGCCCGCCGGCACCTACGAGGCCGGCTGGCACGCGGCTTCCTCCGAGGCCCACAGGACAAGCGGAAAGCTGGCGTTTTCCGTCAAATAAGGCAGGATGACGCCGCCCTCCCCCCGGCGCAGCGAAGGACCCGATCGATGACCCCGCACGAGCATGGCGGCTGCCACCACCACGGCGCCGCCACCCCGCCCGAGACGCCTGCCGATGCGCAAAAGGTGACAGACCCTGTCTGCGGCATGCAGGTCGATCCGCTGAAAAGCCCGCATCATGCCGAACTGGCGGGGCAATCCTGGCACTTCTGCTGCGCCGGCTGCCGCAGCAAATTCCTGGCAGACCCCGATCGCTATCTCGCGCCGGCGCCGCCCGCCCCGGCAGAGCCCGTGCCCGAAGGCACCATGTGGATCTGCCCGATGGACCCGGAAGTGCGGCAGGATCATCCCGGCCCCTGCCCCATCTGCGGCATGGCGCTGGAGCCCGAACTGGCCAGCGCCGATGCCGGCCCCAGCGCCGAATATCTCGACATGCGCCGCCGCCTGCTCATTGCCGCGCCGCTGGCGCTGCCGGTGTTCGCGCTGGAAATGGGCAGCCATGTGCTGCCGGGCCTGCATCACCTCATCGCCCCGGCGCTGTCGCACTGGGTGCAGGCGGTGCTGGCCGCGCCGGTAGTGCTGTGGGCCGGGCTGCCGTTCTTCCGGCGGGGCTGGCAATCGCTGCGCAGCGGGCATTTCAACATGTTCACGCTGATCGCCCTCGGCACCGGTGTGGCCTTCCTCTACAGCGCGGCGGCGCTGCTGGTGCCGGGCGCCTTCCCGGCCGATTTCCGTGACATGGATGGGCGCCCGGCGGTCTATTTCGAGGCGGCGGCGGTGATCATCGTGCTGGTGCTGCTGGGCCAGGTGCTGGAACTGTCGGCGCGGGAGAAAACCTCGGGCGCCATCCGCGCCCTGCTCGATCTTGCCCCCAAAACCGCCCGCCGCCTCACCGCCGCTGGCGAGGAGGACATCCCCCTCGAGGCAGTGGCCGTGGGCGACCGGCTGCGCCTGCGCCCGGGCGAGAGCGTGGCGGTGGATGGCGTGGTGATCGAGGGCCATTCCACCCTCGACGAGGCGATGATCACCGGCGAGGCGATGCCGGTGGGCAAGGCGCCGGGCGACCGGGTGATCGCCGGCACGCTCAACCACACCGGCGCGCTGGTGATCCGCGCCGAGAAGGTGGGCCGCGAGACGATGCTGGCCCGCATCGTGCAACTGGTGGCAGAAGCCCAGCGCAGCCGCGCGCCGAT
>DASRYE010000190.1:0-26177 GCA_035653915.1 Novosphingobium sp.
CGGACGGTGGTGGCGCTGGCCCTGCGCGATCCCTTGTGGAGCGTGCCGCGCCCCCGCCGCTGGTTCCGCCCCGGCCCGCCCCGGGCCGAACGGCTGCAACTGGCCAACCCCCGCCTCGAGAGCCTGCGCCGTTTCGTCATCCTGCGGCGCCACGGTCAGGATAGCGGCGATGGCGCCACCACTTTGCTGAACTGCGGCTTCAGCCCCGGCCAGATCCGCGAGGCCGGCAGGCTGGCGGATCTTCACTCCGGCGCCTGACCGGCCCCCTTCCCCTCCCCCTCAGCGCAGGCCTGGCCAATCCACGCTTCCGGTGGAGGCCCCCGCCTGCCTGATGCCCTGAAAAGAGAGCACGCATGAAGATTTATACCATCACCGCCTGTGCCCCGCTGGCCCTGTTGACCGCTTGCCCCGCGCCAGCGCAGGAAATCGATGCCGCAGCGCAAACCGATGCGGCCCACAACGACGATCATGTCATCCTCGGCATGGGGGCGCTCTATGCCCCGGCCCATGAAGGCGGCGACACCTATCGCGCCCTGCCGATGCCCGCCATCGACATCAAGGAGGGGCGCTTCTTTGCCAATCTGCGCGATGGCGTGGGCGCCAACCTCATCGACACCGATCTCCTCACCCTGGGCGCCAGCCTCACCTACACGCAGGGCTATCGGGCAAAGGATGTGCCGGCCGGTGTCGGCGCGGTCAAGCTGGGCGCGGGCGCGCGCGGGTTCCTCTCGCTCCACGATCAGGGGCTGATCCTCACGCTGGGCATGACGCAGGGCTTTGCCGGCGGCACCAAGGGGCTGATCGCCGATGCCAGCCTGTCCTACCCGATTGCCGCCACGCGCCGGCTGACCCTCATCCCGACCATCGGCACAAGCTGGGCCAATGCCAAATTCAACAACCGCTATTTCGGCATCGATGCCGCGCAGGCAAGCGCCTCGGGCCTCAACACCTACGCCCCCGACGCCGGCTTCAAGGATGCCAGCGGCATCCTCACCGCCAGCTATCAGCTCACCGACCATATCCTCCTGAGCGCATCGGGCGTGGTGACCAGGGTGCTGGGCGCGGATGCGAACAGCCCGCTCGTGGCCCACAAGACGCAGCCTTCCGGCTTTCTGTCGGTGGCCTATCGCTTCTGATCGCCCGCCTTATGCCCCGGCCACCAGGCGCGCCCAGCCATGCAACCGCTGCCACAGAATTTGGCGGGTCGAGGCGAAGTTGTGCATATGCGCCATCTCGGGCACGATAAACAGCGATACATCGGGTGACCCAGCGTAAGCCGCCGGCTCGCGATAGGGTTCGGGGCAGGTGTCCCGCTCGCCGATGCCGATCAGCACCGGCACGGTCACGCTGGCCGCATCCGCCGTGAAACAGCCGGGCAGCATCATCTGCACGGCGCAATGCGGAATGGTGAGGCTGCCGAAGCGGGGCGATGTCTGCCGGATCGGATAGCCGCCCTGCATATCCTCATGCAGGATATCGGGCGGCACATCCTCCCAGTGGAAGGCGTAGAGATAATCCACGCCCTGGTGATCATGCTCGATGTGGCTGGTGACCTTGCCTTGCGCCACCGCATCGAAGCGGCGCACCCCTTGCGCGAAGGCCCCGGCGTCGCGCTGGGGCAAGGCCGTGTGAATGGCGCTGACGCCGAAAGGGGCAATGGCATCGAAAGTGGCAAAGCGGCCCTGCGCGAGAAGGGTGACCCCGCCGCCCATCGACTGGCCCATGCCCACCTTGAACAGCGAAGGCAGCGCCGGATAGCCATCGGCCGCGGTTCCATCGAGGAAGCTTGCCGTTATCGCGCGCACGCAGGCATCATGCGTTGCCGCAAGCGTCTGGAAACTGATCCTGGCAAGATCGGGGATCGTGCTCTCGCCAACGCCGACATGATCGATAGCGACATGGATCACGCCGCGCCCGGCCTGCCAGGCGCCTTCATCGTAATCCGCATGGCCATCAAAGCGCATCAGGTAATAGTGGCGCGAATAGCCGCCGCCCGGGCAGGCAAACACCGCCACCGGGC
This sequence comes from Novosphingobium sp., assembly GCA_035653915.1. Classification (GTDB taxonomy): domain Bacteria; phylum Pseudomonadota; class Alphaproteobacteria; order Sphingomonadales; family Sphingomonadaceae; genus Novosphingobium. The sequence continues at coordinate 2,021 of DASRYE010000190.1, forward strand.
GTTCGGGCAGGCTGGCCGGATCAGGCAGGCTGAGCGTCACGGCCATCTCGATCGGCTCGCCCAGCTCTGGCGCTGCGGCGCTCACGTCGATCCGCTTTTCTATTCTGAGCACATCATCGCTCCTGTCAGCCGCGTGATATTCGCATCCGCCCCGATCGGGTACGCGCGGCATCAGGAGAGGCAAAATCAAATCGGGGGGATCCGATCATCTCAGCGCGTATGTGATCAAGGGGAGGCAGCGCCGGTGGCGGGCGACGGGGCAGAAGCGGGGCCCCTTTGCGAGGGGCCATGCCCATGGCTGCCTATTAACCACAATGTAAACATAATTAAACATTGATTTTATATTATAAAATTTCTAGCAAGCGTCACCCGTTGCGCGGGTGCGGGGCGGCCGGTTGGCCAGCTTACGTCGTGGCGGAGTTTGCTCTCGTCGGTGGCCGGGTTTGTCGCCCCGGTCACCCCCGCTCTTACCGCGCCACCCCCGCTCTCACCGCTCAGCCTTGGCGCCATCAGCGCCCTGCCACCCGCCGCCCAGCGCCTGATAGAGCGCGGCCGTATCGGCAAGCCGCTGGGCAGCCGCGGCCGCTTCGGCCTGATCGGCCTGGCGCAGGGCCTGTTCGGCGGCCAGCCGGGTCATCTCGGGGATCTCGCCAAGGCGGGCCTGGCGGCATGCCACCTCATATTGCCCCTGCGCCGCCTGGCGGGCCTGTTCCGCCGCATCCAGCGCGGTGGCATCCTCCTGCAGGGCGTGCAACGTGTCGCCCACATTCTGGAAGGCGGCCAGCACGGCAGAGCGGTAAAGCTCGCGCGCCTGATCGAGCGTGGCCTTGGCCGCCCGCTGCTTGTGGAGCAGCGCGCCGCCGGCGAACAGCGGCTGGCTCACCCCTGCCCCCAGCGACCAGAAGCTGTTTGCCCCCGACAGCAGGCTGGCCCAGCCGGGCGAGGAGCCGCCGCCGCTGGCGCTCAGCGTGATCTGCGGCAGGCGCGCGGCAATGGCGATGCCAACGCCGGCGCTGGCGGCGTGGAGGTTTTCCTCGGCCGCGCGCAGATCCGGGCGCTGGCGCACCAGTTCGGCCGGCAGGCTGAGCGGCAGATCGCGCGGCAGGCGCACTTCGGCCAGATCGACAGACGCCGGCGGGCCCTCTGCCGGCGCGCGGCCGGTTAGATAGGCCAGGGCATCGCGCGCCTGGGTCCATTGCTTGCGCAAGGGCGGCAGGGCGGCGCGCGCCTGGGCCAGCGCGCCTTCCTGCGCCATCAGCGCGGCCCCGGCGATCTCGCCCTGATCCTGCTGGCGGCGGGCGATATCGCGCTGCGCAAGGGCCAGTTCGATGATCCGCTCCTGGGCGGCCACCTGCAGATGCAGCGAGGCTTCCGTCAGCGCGGTGGCGATCACCGTGTTGATCAGCGTGAGGCGCGCCGCTTCGGCCTCAAAGCGCTGGGCCTGATACTGGGCGCGGGCCTGCTCCACCTGCCGGCGGTTGGCGCCGAACAGGTCCAGCGTGTAGCCCACCGTCACCTGCGCGGTCTGGAGGTTATAGTCGAAGCTGTTGTCGGCCAGCGCCGGCGCCAGATATTGCGTGCCCTTGGCCCGGCTCGTGCTGGCCCCCGCATCGACGCTGGGCAGCAGCACCCCCTTGCTGGCCAGCCAGCTTTCCCGCGCGGCCTTCAGCGCGGCGCGGGTGGCAGCCAGATCGGAATTGCGGGCCAGCGCCTCTGCCACCAGCAGATCCAGCGCGGGCGAATGGAACGGGCGCCACCATTCGGCGGGCAGCGGGGCGGTGGGCGAAAGGGCCTGCCCGCCGCCAGCCAGCGGCGCTGCGGCAGCGGCAATCGGCTGCGGATCATAGGCCTTGCCGGCAGGGGCCGGCGGCGCCCGGAAATCCGGCCCCACCGCGCAGCCGGCCAGCACGGCGGAGGCGGCAGTCAGAAGGGCGCAGCCCGCGGCGCGCAGGGATCTGGCGGTGTTCATGCGCTGGGCCCATCCTTGGCGGGCGCTGCGCCCGGCATCGCCACATCGTCCTCGTCGATATCCACCTTTTGCGGCTGGCGGCGCGAGAACATCTCGATCATCACCGGCAGCACCACCAGGATCAGCACCGGCGCCAGCAGGATGCCGCCCACCACCACCAGCGCCAGCGGCTTTTGCACCTGGCTGCCGATGCCGGTGGAAACGGCGGCCGGCAGCAGGCCCACGCAAGCGGCGATGCAGGTCATCATCACCGGGCGGAAGCGGGTTTCGGCGGCATGGAGGATCGCCTCCGAGCGGCCCATGCCCACCCCCAGCATCTGGTTGTAATAGGCCAGCACCAGAATGCCCTCCATCACCGAAATGCCGAACAGGCCGATAAAGCCGATCGCCGCCGAGACGGAAAAAGCCGTGCCGGTGAAGAACAGCGCATAAATGCCGCCCACCAGCGCCATCGGCATCACGCTGGCCGCCAGCAGCGTGTCTGTCAGCGAGCCGAAGTTGATGAACAGCAGCAGGGCAATCAGCAGCAGGCTGATCGGCACGACGATTTCCAGGCGCGACAGCGCATCCTGCAGCTCGCCAAATTCGCCCACCCATTCGAGGCGGGCGCCGGCCGGCAGCGCCACCTGCCGGTCGATCCTGGCCTGCGCTTCCAGCACCGCGCCGCCCAGATCGCGCCCGCGCACGGAAAACTTGATGGGGATGTAGCGGGTCTGGTTCTCGCGGTAGATGAAGGAATAGCCCGACACCAGCTGCACATCGGCAATGGTGGACAGCGGGATCTGGCTGGTGCCCCCGCTGGCATTGGCCACCGCCACGGGAATGGCGCGGATGGCATCCAGGCTGCCGCGGAACTGCGGTGCCATGCGGATGATGATGGGGAAATTGCGATCAGAGCCATATTCGTAAAGGTTGCCGGCCGCTTGGCCCCCAATGGCCGCCTGCACCACCGCATTCACATCCGCCGGCGCCAGGCCATAGCGGGCCGCCCTGTTGCGATCGATTTTGATGTTGATGGTTGGCTGGCCCAGGGCATCGAACACCGACAGATCGGTGATGCCCGGAACGCCGGCCATGACCGCCTTGATCTGATAGGCGGTCTTTTCCAGCGCCTCCAGATCATTGCCATAGAGCTTGACCGAGTTCTGCCCCTTCACGCCGCTGGCGGCTTCCTCGACATTGTCCTCGATGTTCTGCGAGAAGTTGAACTCCACCCCCGGGAAAGGCGCGGCCAGATCGGCGTTGACCTCCCGCGTCAGCTTTTCCTTGGTCATCCCCCAGGGCCATGTGTTGCCGGGCTTCAGCGGCACATAGAATTCGGCGTTGAAAAAGCCCGTGGTGTCGGTTCCGTCATCGGGCCGGCCCAGCTGGCTGACAACGGTTTTCACTTCGGGATATTTCATCAGGATATGGCGCATGCGGTTCACATAGCCTTGCGCCTCCTCCAGGCTCACCGTGGGGGGCAGCGTGGCGCGGATCCAGAAGTTGCCCTCTTCCAGCTTGGGCAGAAATTCCAGCCCGAGGCTGCTGCTGGCCAGCACCGCCCCCAGCAGCAGCGCGCCCATGCCGCCCAGCGCCACCACCCGGTTGGCCAGGGCAAAGCGGATGGCGGGCGTGTAGAGCCGGCGCATCCAGCGCACGATCGGCGTTTCGGTTTCCTCTTCCTGCTCCTTCAGCAGCACCGCCGAAAGCACCGGCGCGACGGTGAAGGTGGCCAGCAGGCCGCCGATGATGGCATAGGCATAGGTGCGCGCCATCGGCCCGAAGATGTGCCCTTCCACACCTGTCAGCGTGAACAGCGGCAGGAAGCCGGCGATGATGATGGCCGCGGCAAAGAAGATCGCCCGGTTCACCTCGGCGGCCGACAGTTCGATTGTGCCCAGCTTGCCGAAGAAGCTCTGGATGCCGCCCTTGCGATCCAGCGTGCCACCCTTGTGGAAGCGGTCGCGCCGGGGCTGGGCAAGGTGGCGGAAGATGTTCTCCACCATGATCACCGTGGCATCCACGATCAGCCCGAAATCGATCGCGCCGACAGACAGCAGATTGGCCGATTCCCCGTGCAGCACCATAATGATGATCGCAAAGGCCAGCGCAAAGGGGATCGTTGCCGCCACGATGAGGGCGCTGCGCAGCGTGCCCAGGAAGATCCACTGCACCAGGAAGATCAGCACCACGCCGAAGATCATGTTCTCCAGCACGGTGTGGGTCGTCACGTCGATCAGGTCGGTGCGGTCGTAGATCTTTTCCAGGTGAACGCCGGGCGGCAGCACGCCCTCGGCATTGATCTTGGCCACCTCGGCCTCGACGCGCTGCAGCGTCGGCAGGCTTTCCTCGCCCCGGCGCATCAGGATGATGCCCTGCACGATATCGTCGTCATTATCCTGGCCAACGATGCCCAGGCGCGGCTGGTTGCCCACTTCCACGCTGGCCACATCCTTGACCTGCACCGGCTTGCCGCTCACCGAGGCAATCATCGTGTCGCGGATATCGTCCATGCTGTGGATCAGGCCAACGCCGCGCACCACCGCCGATTGCGGCCCCAAATTCACCGTCTGCCCGCCGACATTGGCGTTGGCGTTGTTGAGCGCGCTCAGCACCTGGCCGATCGACAGGCCATAGGCCACCAGCCGGCGCTGGTCGATCGTCACCTCATAGGTCTTGCTCTTGCCCGCCCAGCCGTTGACATCGACGACGCCCGGCACCGCCTTGAAGCGGCGCTGGAGGATCCAGTCCTGAATGGTCTTCAGGTCGGTGACCGAATAGCCCTTCGGCCCGACGATGCGGTAGCGATAGATCTCGCCGATCGGGCTTTCCGGCGAAATGCCCGCCTGCGCGCCCCCCGGCAGCGGCGGCAGCTGCGACAGCGCGTTGATGACCTTCTGCTCGGCCTGCTCATAGCCATAATCGTAGGTGAACTGCACGCGCACGTCCGACAGGCCGAACAGCGAGATCGTCTCCACCTTCTTGACGTTCTTGATGCCCGCCAGCTGCACCTCGACGGGGACGGTGATGGTGCGCTCGATCTCGCCGGCCGACAGGCCCGGGCTTTGCGTCACCACTTCCACCAGCGGCGGCACCGGATCGGGATAGGCCTCGATGTTGAGCTGGCGGAAGGCGAACAGCCCGCCCAGCAGGAACAGCCCCAGCAGCGCCAGGATCATCAGGCGCTGCTTGAGCGCGAAGGCGACAATCGGGTTCATCTGCGCTCAATCCGCTTTGGCGCCGCGATCGATGAACAGGCTGCCCGCCGTCACCACCGTCTCGCCGGCCTGCAGCCCGGCGGTGATCTCCACCCGGCCGTCGAAAGTGGCGCCAGTGCCGATGGCGCGCAGGGCTAGGCGATGGCCGGATGGCTGCGCCACCCACACCCGCGCGGTTGCCCCCTCGTAGATCACCGCGGCTTCCGGCGCTGTGAGCACGGTGCGCGCGCCGCCTGTCAGCAGGCGGAAGCTGGCGAACATCTCGGGCTTCAGCTGGCCGCCGGCGTTCGCCAAAGAGGCCCGCACCGTAAGCCGCCGCGAGGCCGGATCGAGCGCGGAGGCCACATAATCCACCCGCGCGGCCAGCGGATGATCGGGATCCACCAGCAGGCGCACTTCGGCCAGCTGGCCCACATGCGCCTTGGCCGCATCCTCTTCACGCAGGTTGCCCACCACCCACACCTGGCCAAAATCGCTGATGGTGAAAGCCTGGGTGGCCGCCCCGCCAGAAGCGCTGGCCACATTCTGCCCCAGGCCGATCAGCCGCTGGGTGACGATGCCCGCCACCGGCGCCCGCACCACCCCCTCGCCCCGCGACAGGCTGCCGCCCAGCGCCAGGCGCCGCGCCTCGGCCGCATTCAGCGCCGCGCGGGCACTGGCCAGGTTCACCTCGGCCGCTTCCAGATCCTTTTCCGCCGCGCCCTGGTGGCGCGACAGATCGCGCATGCGCGCCGCCTCCGCCTCGGCCGCCTTCAGCGTGGCCACGCCCGTCAGCATGTCGGCATCGTTCTGCGCGGCTTCATTGGCGATCACCGCGAACAGCGGATCGCCCGCGCGCACCCTGTCGCCCACTTTTGCAAACACCCGCGTCACCCGCCCGGTAAAGGGCGAGAGCACCTGCGTGGTGCGATCATCATCAACGGCGATCTTGCCATCGGTGACAACGCCGTTCTGCCAGGTCTGGCTGCGCAGGGTTTCAAAACGCAGGGTCTGCCATTGCCTGTCGGTGGCGGCAAAGCTGCCGTCGGCCGGCGCTGGGGCCGGGGCGGCAGGGGGCGGCGCCATCAGGCTCCACAGCCGGGGCGCTGCGCCAAACACCAGCAGGCTGGCGACCACCGCCGCCCCGGCCAGGCGGATCTGCTGCCGGCGATTGAGTTGCGGCCCGGAAGGCGAATGGGTCGGCGCAGGAAGATCCGTCATCGGCAAGCCATATCCTGTGGATAGCAATGGCCGCGATCTAGAGCCGATGGCTTACATCGTCCTTACGGCGCCCCCTGCCCGTGCACGGCCGCATCGCCAAAGCGGATGGCGAAGCGGGCGCCTTTTGCCGCTGCCGGGCCCGCTTCCAGGCGCGCGCGATGGGCATCGGCGATCCGCTGGACGATCGACAGCCCCAGCCCCGCGCCATCCGTGCGGGCATGATCGGCCCTGTGGAAGCGGCGCAGCAGGCGCGGCCCGTCCTCTTCCAGAATGCCATGGCCATTGTCGATCACCGCCAGCACGCCTGCCCCCTCCAGCGCAACGGTGATATGGGTGCCCACCGGCGTGTGCACGGCCGCATTCTCGATCAGATTGGCCAGCGCGATGGCCAGCAGCCCGGCATTGCCCAGCACGCTCATGCCCTCGCCGCGCAGCTCGATCGTGCGGCCCGCCGCCAGAATGCGCGGGCTCAGCTCCGCCACCACGCCCACCGCCAGATCGCCCAGATCGACCGGCGCCATCGAGGCTGCCGCGGCCCCTTCCAGCGCCGCCAGATCGCGCAATTGCGACAGCACATGGCCCATCCGCTCCACCTGCAGCGCCATGGCCTGCCGCAGGGGCGGCTCGACCACCTGTTCGGCGCGCAGGCGCAGGGCGGCCAGCGGCGTGCGCAGTTCATGGGCCACATTGCCGGCAAACTCGTCCTGCTGGTGCAGCGCCTGGTGCACCCGGGCCAGCAATCCGTTGATCGCCTGCACCAGCGGCCGGATCTCGGAGGGCAGCCCCTGTTCGCCCAGCTGCAAGCTGAACGCGCGCGGGCCGATCTCCGCCGCCTGCCGGGTGATCGCCCTGAGGCCGCGAAAGGTGTGCCACAGCAGCAGGCCATTGATCGCCAGCATCAGCATCAGCAGGCCGATCAGCGCCACGAGATAGCGCGCCAGAAAGGCCCGCATCACATCATCCACCACCGCCCCCGGCCGGCCCTGATCCTGCGTGACCACCAGCCAGCCCCGCTGGCCGGCCACCGCCACCGGCAGGCTGAGCCCGGTGAGCGGCCCGGCCTCGAAGCGCATGGCGCGCGCGGCATAGATGCGGCCCGGCCAGGCGCGGGGCTGCGCATAGCGGCTGATGCTGACCGGATGGCCGGCGCCATCCATCAGCGCATAGGCGCGCCCGTCGTAACCGGAATCGAACGTGGCGCGCACCGTGTCGCCCGGCTGCAGCGTCCAGCCCCTGCGGGCGTCATAGGCAAGGCCGCCGCGCAGGGTTTGCGCCTGCCCCATCAGCATCTCCGCCTGAATGCGCTCGGCGCTGCTGCGCAGTTCCGACAGGGTCAGCAGCGGCAGGGCAATGCAGGCGGCAAGGAAGGTCAGCGCCTCGATCAGCAGGATGCGCAGCAGCATCGAGCGGGCGATGGGCCGAAACGGGCGGATCATGCCGTGCCCTGCAGCATCAGGCCGCGCCCTGGGAGAGATCGCTCAGCAGATAGCCCACCCCCCTGATCGTCACCACTTCCACCCGGGCGCCGGCCGCGCTCAGCTTGTGCCGCAGGCGGTGCACATAAACCTCGATGGCATTGGATCCCAGGCCATCGCCGCCAAACAGCTGGTCCTCGGCCAGGCGCCTCGTCAGCACCTGGCCCGAGCGGCGCAGCAGCAGCGCCAGCAAGCTTGCCTCGCGCGCGGACAGGTTGACCAGCACGCCATCCACCTGCAACGACAGCGCATCCAGATCGAAGGCCATATTGGCAAAATGGGCGACCGGGCCCAGAAACGTGCCATTGCGCCTGAGGATGGCGCGCAGCCTTGCCACCAGCTCATCGGGCGAGAAGGGCTTGGCCAGATAATCATCGGCGCCGGCATCCAGCCCGGCAATGCGCGATGCGATTTCCGACCGCGCGGTGAGCATGATCACCGGCACATTATGCCCCTGCCGCCTGAGGCCACGCAGCAGGTCCAGCCCGTCGCCATCGGGCAGGCCGCGATCGAGGATCATCGCGGCATATTGGCTGGTGGCCAGCAGCAGGGCGGCATCCTCGCCCTTGCCGGCCAGATCGACCCCATAGCCGTTCTGGCGCAGATGATCGCTCACCGCCAGCGCCAGCGCCCTGTCATCTTCCACCAGCAACAGCCGCATGCCCACCACCCCCCTGATCGTTCCGCAGGCGCGATGGCTGGCGCCTAGCCCATCGCGGGCCAAATGGCGAGCGGCCCGTTATGCCAGCGGCCCGTTATGCCAGAGGCACCGCATCCACCACCTGCAGCGCAACATATTCGTCATAGCCGATGCGGCCGCCGCGATAGCCGATCCCGCTCCACTTGTGGCCACCGCCTGGCGCTGCCGGAAACGGCCGGGCATGCTGGTTCACCCAGCCATAGCCGACATCCAGCCGCTGCACGATCCGCGCCGCCTGCGCCACATCGGCGCTCCACACCGATCCGCCAAGGCCGAAGGGGGTGTCGTTGGCGGCGGCAATCGCTTCTTCCACATCGTCGAAGGGGATCACCGGCAACACCGGCCCGAACTGCTCCTCATCGACCAGCGCCACCCCCTTGCCGATGCCGGTGACGATGGTGGGCGCATGGAAATAGCCCTCGGCCGGCAGCGGGGCCTGACCCTGATGCAGCACCGCGCCATGGGCCAGCGCATCGGCCACCAGCGCGCGCACCCGGTCGAACTGCTCGCGGGTGGTCAGCGGGCCCAGCGTGCTGGCCGGATCGAGCCCGGGCCCGGGCCGCGCGGCATCGGCCAGCGCCGCCAGCGCCGCCACCAGCGGGGCAAACACCGCCCGCGCCGCATAAACGCGCTTCACCGCAAAGCAGATCTGCCCGGCGTTGAAGAAGGCCGCCTCGAACAGCGCGCGGGCCACCTTCTCCACCGGCGCATCGGCCAGCACGATGGCCGCGTCATTGCCGCCCAGTTCCAGCGACACGCGCTTGAGATCGCCGGCCGTTTGCGCCGCCACCGCCTTGCCGCCGCGCACGCTGCCGGTGAAGGTGACCTTGGCGACATCCGGGTGGCGCGTCAGCTCCGCGCCCAGTTCCTTGCCGCCGGCAAGGATGTTGAGCACGCCCGCCGGGAAGATATCCGCCAGCGCCCGGCCCAGCGCCAGGCTCGACAGCGGCGTGTGTTCCGACGGCTTGGCCACCACCGTGTTGCCGGCCAGCAGCGCCGGCACGATATCGCGCAGCAGCAGCAGCACCGGCACGTTCCACGGCGTGATCGCCGCCACCACGCCCAGCGGCGCGCGCACCACCTGCACCGGCGCCGCGCCCGGCCTTTCAGCCAGCACCTCGTCGGGCACGGTGAAGGCGGCATAGCTGTCGAGGATGGCGGCGCCATATTGCACCTCGCCCAGCGCCTGGGCCAGCGGGCGGCCCTGCTCGCGGGTGATCAGCTGGGCGATGGGGCCAGCCCTTTCGCGCAGGCGTTCAGCCGCCCGGGCCAGCACCTGCCGGCGCAGCGGCTCGTCTGCCGCCCAGGCCGGGAAGGCAGCGCGCGCGGCCGCCACCGCCCGTTCCAGCTCGGCCGTGCCGGCCTGCGGGGCATGGGCGAAAACCGCGCCGCTGGCCGGATCGATCACCGGATCGCTGGCCGTGGTGGCAACGGCCGCGCCGTCGATCAACAGGGTATATTCGGTCATCTCGGATCTCCGTCGAAAGAACTCAAGCAGGCAGGGCGGCGCTGGCGGGCGCCAGGGCGTGGCGGGCAAGGAAGGCATCGGCCAGCTTTTCGGCGGCCATCAGCGTGGGCAGGTTGATGTTGGCGGAAGGCACGCCAGGGAACACCGAGGCATCGCCCACCCACAGGCCCGCCACGCCATACACCCGCCCTTCCGGATCGACGACCGCCAGCGGATCCTCCGCCCGGCCCATGCGCGCGGTGCCGCAGGCATGCCACACGCCGCTGACGTTGTAGCGCAGGTGGCGCACCAGCGCGGCATCATCGGCCAGCAGCTCTGCCAGCGGGGCGCTGATGCCGCCCTCGGGCACGCCGAAGCGATAGAGCTGCGGGGCCAGGCCAAAGGGCGCCAGCCGGGCATCCCCCAGCACCGCGGCCAGCCGCCGAAGGCCGATCCGCAGCCGATCGATATCGCGCGGATCGGCCAGCAGGTTGAGATCGCGCAGCGGCCTGTCGGCCAGGCCCGGGCCGCTCAGCGCGACACGGCCGACAGAATCCGGCCGGTTGATCCACAGCCCCGCCATCATCCCTTCCGGCGAGGCGGTGATCACCGCGAACAGATCGGCCGGATCCGCCCCCGGCAGGCCCGAGGAGAAACGCGCGCCCACCCCCGAACGGCGCCACCCCTGCGGCCACTGCCCGCCCGCAACCGGCGAGACGAGGGCGATCGAGGCATGTTCCCACAGCCCCCGGCCCACGCCCGGCCGGTCTGCCACAGGGGCAATGCCCAGCGCCCGCAGCTCGTCGGCCGGGCCGATGCCGGCGCGCAGCAGCAGCACCGGCGTATGCAACGCGCCGGCGGCCAGGATCACTCGCCGCGCCGCCAGCGGCCGGGGCGCGGCCGGCGTGCCGATATCCACCCCGCGCACCGCCCCGCCCTCGACCAGCAGGGCGCTGACGGTGGTATCCGTAAGGAGGGTGAGATTGGCGCGCGCGCGCACCGTGGCATCGAGATAGCCAAAGGCGGCCGAGCTGCGCTGCTGCCCATCATGCGATTGCGCCATGCGGAAATGGCCGGTGCGAAAATCGCCGTTCTGATCTTCCAGAAAGGGCAGGCCATGATCGGCCAGCACCGCCGACACCGCCCGGTTGAAGCCCGACCAGTGCTCCAGCCGGTCGTGGCTGATGGGGATCGGGCCGCTGCCGCCATGCAGGGGGCCCTCGCCAAAGGTAGTGTCGGTTTCCAGCTTGCGGAAATAGGGCAGTACCGCCTCCCAGTGCCAGCCTTCGGCGCCGCGCGCGGCCCAGTCGTCGTAATCGGAGGGCACGCCGCGATTGGCCGCCTGCATGTTGATGCTGGAGCCGCCGCCCAGGATGCGCGCCTGCTCGTAATAGCGGCCGGGGGGCTGGTCGGCATGGCGGGTGGTGTAAAAATCGGGCCACATGAAGCGCGCGCCGCTGCGCAAGGGGCCGCTGGCATCGCTCGCATCGAGGATCTCGGGCGGGGCGGTGTCGGGGGTCAGGTCGGGCCCGGCCTCGATCAGCAGCACCGACAGCGCCGGATCGGCCGAGAGGCGCCCGGCCAGCACGCTGCCCGCCGAGCCGCCGCCCACGATGATCACGTCAAACGGGCCGGCGGGAAAGGAAAATGGGGGGGCCATGTCAGAACTCCTGAAACGGGGGGATGGTGTGGAGCGGTTCGGCCGGCGCTGCCTCGGCCACAGGGCGCCAGGCGCCGCGCGCCACGGCCAGCAGCGGCAGGCTGTAGGCCAGCAGGATGAAGCCATAGAAGCCAGCCCGGCCGGGCAGTTCGTAAAGCGCAAAGAGCGCCGGCGGCCCTGCCGTCATGCCGATGTAGAGCAGCTGGCTGACCGCGCCCGAGGCAAGGCCGATCTGATCGCGGGCCGGCGCGATGCGCGGGATGCGCGTGCTGATCCAGGCAAACACCGCCCCGCCGCTGATCGCCGAGACCAGCCGGCCGGCGATCACCGCCGCGGTGGGCGCGGCCGGATGGAAGCACACCAGCACGCCGGCCAGCGTGACCAGCAGGGCCACGGCGGTCACCCGCTCGATGCCGGCGCCGCGGTTGTAGAGCACCCCTGCCCCCACCCCGCCCAGCACCGAAAGGGCAATCGACACCGCCGAGAGCAGCCCCACTTCGGCCGGGCGCAGCTGGTGGGCGGTAAGCAGATAGGTGGGCAGCAGCGCCGCCTCGCCCAGCGCGAATACCTGCAGCAGCAGCACCGCCCCCAGAAAGCGCAGCGCCGCCGGCTGGCGATAGACCGCCCAGGGCGAAGCCCCGCCACGCTCCGAAGCGCGCGCGCGTGGGGGCGCGGCCGGCAGCAGCGGCGAGGCCACCAGCGCCAGCAGCAGCAGCCCGGCGTGGCCGGCAAACACCCAGCGCCACTGCGCCGTGCCCGCCAGCGGCGACACCGCCAGAATGGCCAGCGCGCCGCCCATCGGCGAGGCCACCGACCAGAATGCCAGCGCCGTGGTCTGGCGCGGGCCGGAAGTGGTGCGGATAAGCAGCGACAGGCAGCCCAGCACCACCGCGATATAGCCCGCCCCCTCGATCACCCGCAGCAGCACCAGCTCGGCAAAGCGCGGCACGAAGGCGGCCGCCAGGCTGCTGGGGGCGGCCAGCGCCAGCCCCAGGCGGATGGCCCGGTGTTCGCCCAGCCGGTCGATCAGCCAGCCGCCAAAGGGCGCGCCCACCGCCGCCACCAGCGCCACCGCCGCGATCACCCAGCTGGCCCGCGCCGGATCAACGGCAAAGCTGCGCGCCACATCGGGCACCAGCAGCAGCGTCTTGCCGTGGCAGGCGGCGATCAGCTCGGCATAGGCATAGATCGCCAGAATGGCCGGCCAGCTGCCGGCGCGGGTGGTCGGCAGGCGAGAGAGGAAGGGCTGCGGCCCATCGGCCGGCAGGGATGTATCGGTGGTCATCGGCAGCTCCGCGAAAGGGGGGAAGGCCCGGGGCGCCGCGCCAGTGCGCTGCGCCCCTGCGGCTCAGAGTTGCAGTGTGATGTTGCCCAGCACCGTGCGCGGGGCCAGCCGGCTGTAGGTGGGCGCGGCATAGAAGGAGCTGGCCGCATTGGCCGAAACCGACCCGCCATACACCGCATCAAGCGCATGCTTGTTGAACAGGTTGTTGAGGTTGAGGCTCAACACCACCTTGCGGAAGAAGGGTGCGGGGTGATCGAAGCGATAGCCCAGCGCCAGATCGAAAGTGGTATAGCCCGGCACCTTCTCGGTATTGGCCAGATCGCCATAGACGCCGGCGCTATAACGCCCCGAAATATTGCCGTAGAGCCGGCTGTCGTCATAGGCCAGGCCCCAGCCCAGCGTATCCTTGGGCGTGTTGTAGAGCTGCCGGCCGGCGGTGGCGGCCGTCGCCCCGCCCAGCGTGTAATCGGCATCCTGCTTGGCGATCACATGCGTCCACGATGCCGAATAGCTGAAGTGCTCGGGCAGCTTGCCGTTCAGCGAAACTTCCGCGCCCCGCGTGGTGACATTGCCGGCGTTGAAATAGGAAGTGACGCCCGAATAGGCCTGATAGGACACCTGCCGGTTGTGGAAATAATCGAGGAACAGCGCTGCGCTCACCAGCAGCTGCGGCGTGGCATAGCGCCAGCCCAGCTCCTGGTTCACCGTGGTTTCCGCCTTCTGCGGGGTAAAGCTGGCGCCGCCCTGATAGAGGCCGGCAATCGCCGGGATGCGCTCGTTGGTCGTCAGATTGTAGTAGAACTGGTTGGCGGCATTGGCCTGGAAGGTCAGCGCAAAGCCGGGCAGCACGCGGTCGTAGCTGGCCTTGTTCTCATAGGCGCTGCCGGTGAAGATGCCCGCCCCGTTCAGCGCGTCGAGCGAGCTGTGCTGCCAGGCAAGGGTGGCCACCGCATTCCAGCCCGGCAGGAAATCCCAAGCGTCCTGCAGCCACAGCTTGTGGGTGTCGATCACATTGTGCTGGTTGGCAAAATCAACCGGGCGGCCTTGCGAGTCATAGATCTGCGCGCTGCCGGTCTGGCTCACCGGGCTGCCATTGGCGGCAATCGGCTCGGCGATCAGCTGGTAGCGGCTGTTCACATGATCGTACCAGAAGCCCAGTTCCACATGGTTGGTTTTGGCCGCATCCCAGTTCAGCCGCGCGGTCACCCCGCCGCGGTGCTGCACGGGAAACACCCCCAGCGCCACCGGCCGCGTATCCAGCTTGTCGCCATCGCCGTTGAGATCGGTGCCGATCAGCCCTTCCGACAGCGCCGTGGCCGACACCGCCGCCACGCCATTGTTCACCCGCACGTAATAGGGATCGATGCGCAGGCGCAGCCCCTCGGCCAGCTTGAAGCGGCTGTTGAGGCCATAGGTCTGGATGGGAAAATCGGCGCGCTGCAGGTTGAGGCTGTTGGCCGAAGCGGTGCCCACATCGGCCACGCCATTGGTGCCGCCGCCGGTGGGATAGGCCGCCTGCGCATAGCCCTGGCCATAAGGCTCGGCGGCATATTGCGCGAGGGTGGGGTGGAAATAGGAATTGGTCTTCATCTTGAAGTCGGAGGCGATGACGTTGATCTGGTTTTCCTCGCCCCATTTGTATTGGAGGTTGGCCTCGAAGCGGCGCGACCAGATCTCGCCGCCGCCATCCGTCCACAGATGGCCCGATGTGACAGAGCCCGACACCCAGGCCGAAAAACCGTGATATTCGCCGGTGTTCACCCGGCCGAAGGTGCGCCGCAGGCTGTTGCTGCCAAAGCCCTGCTTGAAGAGGATGCCCGCCTGCTTTTCCGGCGCCACGGTGCGGATGTCGATGCTGCCGCCGCTGGTGGTGAAGCTGGGCACATCGACCGAGCCCGAGCCATAGAGCACCGAGATGGAATCATAATTTTCCGGATCGCCGGCGAAATCGGCATGCGGCGTGAGGAAAACCGGATCGTTCAGCGGCACGCCATCGCGCGCCACGCCGATCTGATCCTGCGAGAAGCCGCGAATGCTGAGCGTGCTTTCCGACACGCCGGAGAAATCGCCGCCACCGATATGCGCGCCGGGCAGCAGCCGCAGCGCGCCGGTCACCGCGCCATCCAGCCCGCCCAGCTTGCCCAGCTGCGCCGCATTGAGCGTGGCGATCGCCGCCGGCGCGGTTTCCTCCTGCGCATCGCCCACCGCCGCCCGGTGCGCGCCGGTAACAAGGATCGCCCGGGCATCGGCCCCGGCATCGGTATCGGCATCGGCAGCGGCGGTGTCGTTGCCGGCTGCATGGGCCAGCGCCGGCGTTGCTGCAGCGCAGCTCAATAAGGCCAGCGCCAGCGCGGGCCGCGCGGCAGACAGGCCAAGGCGAAGAGAAATGGGGGCCATTTTTGCAAATCCCTGTTGAGAATACCGAGGATCGCACCGCCCGGAAGGAAGGAAGGGGCGGCCGAACAGCGGTTCCTTTCAGCAGGAAGCGTGCCATCCTCTGATTTATCGCATTTTTCGCAGCCCGCGCCCGGCCGCCCTGGTGATATCGCCGCAACATATGCGCGGCTTGTGCTGCATATGCAGCATGGCCGCCCTGCCCCGCGGCAAAGGCCCCCGCCCCGCCCGGCGCAGCGGGGATTTCACCAGCGCCATTGCTGCGTTTGCACCACCGCCCCGCGGCGCCACCCCGGCAAAGGCCGGCAATCCGCCATTGCGCGCAAGTGGCACGCGCTTTGCTGAACAGGGGGCAACATCCAACCGCGCGGCTTGCGCGCACCCAGACACACCGGGGGGAATATCTTGACCAGACCGTCCACGCGCCTTGCCAGCCCGTATATCGCCGGCACCAGCCTTGCCTCTGTCAGTTCACTGGCGCTGCTGCTGGCAATGGCCGCGCCCGCGCAGGCCGCCACCGCCGCCGCCAGCACCAACGATGCCGCCAATGCCAGTGCCGACGCCGATGCCGCCGACACCGCCAACAACATCGTCGTCACCGCCCAGCACCGCAAGGAACGGCTGGGCGATGTGCCCAGCGCCGTCACCGCGCTCGACAAGGACCTGTTCACCACTGGCGGGGTCGGCCGCTCGGCCAACGAGATCCTGAACTATGTGCCCAATGCCTCGGCCGGCACCACCCAGCACAGCCGCCCGCGCTGGTGGATCCGCGGCGTGGGCGCTGGCCAGCAGCAGCTCGATCTGGCCAGCCCAGTGGGCTTCTACCTGGACGATGTCTACATCTCCAACGCCAGCGCCACGGCCATTCCGCTGTTCGATATCGATCAGGTGGAGATCCTGCGCGGGCCGCAGGGCACGCTGTGGGGCAAGAACACCACCGGCGGGGCGATCAACGTGGTCTCGGCCCGGCCGAAGCTGAGCGGCGACCAGAACAATTATGTTAAACTGGCCTATGGCAGTTTCGACGAGAAGATCATCGAGGGCGGCCTTGGCGCGGTGATCGTGCCCGACCGGCTGGCCGTGCGCGCCTCGTTCCACATCGACGATGCCGACGGGCGCTACACCAATGTCTACACCGGGCAGAAGTCGGATGCGATTTCCGATGACGTGTTCCGCCTGCAGGTGCTGGCAAAGCCGGCGGAAAACCTCGAGACGCTGCTGGGCTTCCACTATCGCCGCTACGACACCCAGGGCGCCTACTGGACGGTGGTGAGCTATGCCGCCAACGGCATCTATCGCAACGGCTATGTGCCGCCCTCCAGCACCAATCAGGTGAGCAGCAATTCGCCGGAATGGACCAACACCCGCCAGCTGGGCGGATCCTTGCGCAACGAGCTGCATCTGGGCGGCTACACGCTGACCTCGATCAGCGGCTACGAGCGTTTCGACAGCTATGGCCCGGCCGATGGCGACTATACGCCGCTCAACATCTCGAACACCTATTCCAAGGCCTATTCCAGCCAGTGGACCGAGGAGCTGCGCATTGCCTCGCCGCAAAACCGCAAGCTGACCTGGCTGGGCGGCCTGTTCTATTTCAACGAGAAAATCCATTCCGACAGCTATTCGGCCACCCTGCCCAGCGGCAGCGTGGCAGCGCTGTCGGGCTATAGCGCAGTGGCCAATTACAGCGTGGCCGATTATGCGCACAAGGCCGAAAGCGGCGCGGTCTTCGGCAGCGCCACCTATGCCTTCACCGATGCCCTCAAGCTGACGCTGGGCGGCCGCTGGACGCGCGAGACCAAGACGCTGGAATACAACCGCCTGGCCGCCGCCACCACCACCACAACCACCACCGCCAGCTGGAGCAATTACAGCGACTGGTGGGACAATTACACCGGCACCTATGGCGGGGCGGGCACGTTTGGCGGCAACCTGCGCCGCACCTGGGATGCCTTCACCTGGGATGTAACGCCCAACTGGCATATCGACCGCAACAATCTGGTCTATGTGAAGGTGGCCTATGGCGTGAAGTCGGGCGGGTTCAACACCGCCGCCACCCTGCCCGTGGCGCTGATCGCGGTGAACCCGGAACGGCTGCATTCCTACGAGGCGGGCTACAAGTCGCAGTGGCTGGGCGGGCGGCTCAGCTTCAATGCCACCGCCTTCCACTACACCTATCACGACGTGCAGGTGAATGTGGTGGGCCCCAATCCGGGCGCGGTGGGCGGCGCCACCGTTTCCTATCTGCAGAACGCCTCGCGCGCGCATGCCAATGGCGCCGAATTCGAACTGGCCGCCAGCCCGATCGAGAACCTGAAGATCAATGCCGCGCTAGGCCTGCTCTACACCCGCTTCGACAGCTTCCAGGTGCTGAACGGCGGCGCCAATCTCTCGGGCAACCAGTTCGTGCGCTCGCCCCACACCACGCTGAATGTGGGCGCGGTTTATACCGTGCCGCTGGCCCATGCCGGCAAGATCGATCTGGAGGCCGATGCGCGCTATACTTCGCTGCAATATTATTTCGTCACGCCGCAAGATGCCGTCAACCGCCCGGCGCTGGCCCAGCGGCCCTACACGCTGGCCAATGCCCGCATCACCTACACCGCGCCCGGCGATCATCTCAGCGCCTCGTTCTATGTGAACAATGTGCTGAACACGATCTACGTCAACCATGCGCTGCCGGCCTATAATGGCAGCACGGTGTTTGGCGATGTGGTGCAATGGGCCGATCCGCGCACCTATGGCGTATCGCTGATCTACAAGTTCTGATCTCCCCGGCCGGAAGGGGGGATGGGGCCGCATACCGGGGGGATGCGGCCCCTTTTTCATGGGTGCTGGCAGGGGCTGGCCGGCGGGCACGCGAAAAGGCGCCGGAAGAACCCTTCCGGCGCCTTCGCTCCTCTCCTCTGCAGGAACCTATTCGGCCGCCTCGCGCAGGGCCCCGGCGCTCTGCCCCAGCAGCGGCAGCACTTCCTCGCCCACTCGCCAGGCCTCTTCCAGATGCGGCGTGCCGGCCAGGATGAAGCCATCGGCGCCCAGGCGGATCAGCTCGTCCAGCTTTTCGGCGCATTGCTCGTAGGAGCCGACGATGCCGATGGATGGCCCGCCGCGCAGCAGGTTGAAGCCGCCCCACAGGCCCGGGGCGATCTTCAGATCCTGCCAGTGGGTGGCCTCGGTGGGGCGGAGCGCGGCCAGCCGGGCTGCCCCCACCGAATCGCCATCGCGCCGCCGCCACTGGGCGCGGGTAGCCTCCGAGACATTCTCGAAGCCCCGGGCAATATCGGCCCAGGCCTCCTCCTCGGTCTTGCGCGCCACCAGATCAACCCGCACCGACACTTTCTGCTCGCCCCCCAGCTGGGCGGTGCGTTCCTTCACCCGGGCGAATTTGTCGGCCAGCTGGTCGAACGGCTCCAGCCACGAGAGGTAATAGTCGGCATGGCGCGCGGCCACCTGCAGCGCGGCTTCCGACGAGCCGGAAAACCACAGTTCGGGCAGCGCCTCGGCGCGCAGATGGGCCGGCAGATGGGCGCCCTCCACGCGGTAGAAGCGGCCGTCATAGTCGAAGCTGTCGTGCTCCCACACGCCGCGGAACACATCCAGCCATTCGCTGGTGCGGCCATAGCGGTCGTCATGCGCGAAGCTGTCGCCCCACCACAGCTGGGCCGGGCCGCCGCCGCCGGTGATGATGTTGAACAGCGCCCGCCCGCCGCTGGCCCGCTGCAGGCTGGCGCTGGCCCGGGCGAAATGCACCGGATTGCCGAAGCCGGGCTGGTAGGCGATCATGAAGCGGAAAGATCTGGTCTCGCGCGCCAGCAGCGGGGCGATCACCCAGGGGTCGTCGGTGTTCGGGAAAGAGGGGATGAGGCCGCCCTGGAAGCCCACGCTTTCGGCCGCCTTGGCGATCTGGGCGAGGTGGTCGATATAGGCAAAGCCATCCGCCTCGCCGGCGCCATCAAGCCCCGGGGCCAGATGGTGCGGCCCGGTGGCAGACCAGTCCCCCCGGTCGTAATTGCCGCGGCGGATGCTGGAATGGCAGCCATGGGTGGGCAGGCGCCAGAAGAAGTCGATGCTCATGGATGTGCTCCTCAGGCGGCCTTGGCGGGGGTGGCGATCAGCGCGCGCAGGCGCGGCAACAGGTGCTGGCCGATGCGATAGGCCTCTTCCAGCTGCGGCCCGGCCGACAGCACCAGCTGGCCAATGCCCAGCCGCACCCGCCGCGCCAGCTGGCCAGCCACCTCCTCGTAGGAGCCGACCAGCGCACCCTGCGGCGGCGGGCTGCGCCCCGCCTCGAACAGCGCCTCCTCGGTGCTTTCGCGCGCCAGCACCGGCTGGTGCAGGCCAAAGCCCACCTGCCGCCCGGCGGCCTTTGCCAGCCCGTCCAGCCCCTCGATCAGGGCCGCAAGATCGGCGGTGGGGGCAAACAGGTGCACATCGGCCTGCCGGGCCGACAGCGCCAGCGCCTCCTCGCTCTCGCCCTGCAGCCACACCGGCGGGAAGGCCGCCCGGTTCAGCGGCGCCTCGAAACCGCCCTGCTCCACCGCGAAGAAGGCGCCGGCATGGGAAAACGGATGCTGCCCATGCACGCCGCGCGCCACGACAAGGAATTCCTCCAGCCGCTGGCCCAGCTGCGCCTCGGGCACAAAATCGCCAAAGCCGGCGCGGGTGGCGGCATCGGCATCTGGCGCGATCGCCCAGCCCAGCCGGTTGCCGGTGGCCCGCTGGAAGCTGACCGCCTGCTTGGCCGCATAGACCGCCGAGCCGACCGAGGCGGGAAAGCCGGCCACCAGCGCGATGCGCCGCACTTCGCGGGCCAGCGCGGCGGCCACGATGCGGCTGTCGTCGCCATCGGCGGCAAAGGGCAGGTATAGCCCGTCGAAGCGGCCTTGCGCGGCGGCCTCGGCCACCTGCGCGTAATAGTCGAAGCGGTTCTGGCTGGTCTGGCGCGGATCGCGCAGCAAGGGGGGCAGCGCCGGCCGCAGGGCCGGTTCGCCGCGGGCAGGCTCTGCGGCAACATCGAGTTGCCAGTGGATCGTCAGCGTCATCGCGCATCCTTTTCGGGAACGAAAGCCGGCACGCCAAAGCGGCCGGCAAACACGGTGTCGCCCAGCGGGCGACGGCTGCTGGGGTTTTCCTGCGCGTGGAATTCGGGGGGAAGGTCATCCAGCGCGCCTTGCCGGCCCAGCGCCACAACGACGTGGACGGCAAAATCCTCGGGGAGAGCAAGGGTGGTGCGGGCCGCGGCCCGGTCGATGCCGCCCATCGCCCGCGTGTGCCAGCCCAGCAGCAGCGCCTGATGGGCGAAATTGGCCCAGGCCGCGCCAGTGTCGAAGGCATGGCTTTCGCTGGGCGCGGGCACGCCATCGCGCGGGGCCAGCGTTTCCGACACCACCGCCACCAGCGCCGAGGCGCGGCGCGCCCATTGCCGGTTGCGCTCGAACAGGATGGCGAGGAAATCCTCCCACGCCGCCTCGCCGGGGCGGGCAACGATGAAGCGCCAGGGCTGCAGGTTGCGCGCCGAAGGCGCCCAGCGGGCCGCCTCGAACACGCTTTGCAGCACGCCATCGCTCACCGTCTCGCCGGTATAGGCGCGCGGGCTCCAGCGCTGGGTGAACAGCGGGTGGATGGGATGATCGGCGCCGCGCCGGGCGGCATCAGCAGGGGCAGTGGCAGCAGCAGAGGCGGTCATCAGCGGTCCTCCCGGGGGGCAAAGGGCAGGAGATTGGCCGGCGCGCCATCCGCGCGGGCGGCAGGCTCGGGCGCGGCGGTCAGCTCGGCCAGGATCTCGTCCTTCAGCCGGTGCAGCAGCGGCGAGCGGCGATCGCGCGGGTGGGGCAGATCCACCTCGACAATGCGGCGGATGCGGCCCGGGTTGGGCGCCATGACGATCACCCGGTCGCCCAGATAGAGCGCCTCCTCCACATCATGCGTCACCATCACCATGGTCGATCGCTGGGCCAGCCAGATGCGCTGCAGCTCGTTCTGCACATGCACCCGGGTCAGCGCGTCGAGCGCGCCCAGCGGCTCGTCCAGCAGCAGCAGGCGCGGCTCTGTCACCAGCGCGCGGGCAATCGCCGCGCGCTGCGCCATGCCGCCCGACAGCTGGTGCGGATAGGCCTTTTCAAAGCCGCCAAGGTTCACCAGCGCGATATGTTCGGCAACGATCTGGCGGCGGCGCTCCTTCGGCGTGCCGGTGTTCAGCAGGGCCAGCTCGATGTTCTGCTCCAGCGTCATCCACGGAAACAGGCGGTGATCCTGGAAGACGATGCCGCGCTCCAGCCCGGTGGTCGCCACCCGCTCGCCATCGAGGCGGATCTCGCCGGCATAATCGGCATCCAGCCCGACGATCAGCCGCAGCAGCGTGGATTTGCCGCAACCCGAGGCGCCGACGATGCTGACGAATTCGCCCGGCCGCACCGCCAGATTGATGTTCGAAAGGATCTGGCGGGGGCGCCCGCCGATGGCAAAGCTCTTGTCGAGATCGGTGATGGTGAGCGCGCCGCGCGCCAGCGGAGCAGGCGCCGGCGCGGCGGAGGAGGACAGCAGGAAGGGATCGACCATCGGGGAAGCTCCGGGTTTCAAAAGGGGGCGGCCTGCCAGCGCAGCAGGTGGCGGCGCAGCAGCACCACGGCCTGGTTCAGCGCAAAGCCGAGGAAGGCGGTCAACGCGATCGCCACGAGGATGATGTCGAGCCGCTGCTGGGTTTCGGCCAGCTGCATCGTCACCCCCAGGCCGCCGCCGGTGCCCTGCAGGATCTCGGTGCCGATCGCCGCGATCCAGGTGAAGGCCGCCGCCTGCGTCAGCCCGGTGAGCAGCAGCGGCAGCGCCGCCGGCAGCAGCACCAGCCGCAGCCGCTGCACCGGCGAAAAGCCCAGCACCCGCGCCACTTCGAGATAGCGCGGCTCCACCTGCGCAATGCCGGCATGGGCGTTGAGCATGGCCGGGAAAAAGGCCGACAGGCCGATCACCACCAGCGCCGCGGCATCGCCCGTGCCCAGCCACAGGCCCACCAGCGGCAGCCAGCCCACCATCGGCACCTGCCGCAGCGCGTTGAGCAGCGGCGAGAGCAACCGGTCGAGCAGCGGCAGCACGCCCAGCGCCACGCCCAGCCCCAGCCCCAGGCTGGCCCCCAGCGCCAGCCCGGCCAGCGCGCGCAGCAAGGTGGCGGCGGTGTCGGCCAGCAGGGTGCCCTGGGCGATCAGCTCGCCCAGCGCGCCGCCCAGCGAGGCGAGCGAGGCAAAGGCGGCGGCATGGGCCCCGCCAAGGCTGGCCTGCCACTGCCACCACAGCGCCAGCAGCGCCGGCGCCACCAGCCCCACGGCCAGGCGCACCGGCCACCTGTCGATCAACGGCGCGCTCATGCGTGCCTCCAGCGGGTGGCGCGGGCCTCGATCTGGCGGGCGCCCTGATCCAGCAGGAAGCCCACCAGCCCGCTGACAACGACACCGGCCAGCACCACGTCGATCTGGAACAGCTGGCGGCCCATCTCCATCATCTGGCCAATGCCGCTGTCGGCCGCCAGCAGCTCGGCGGCCACCAGCACGATCCAGGCGCGGGTGAGGCCGATCCGCAGCCCTGTCAGCACCGCCGGCACAGTGGCCGGCACCAGAATGCGCCACACCAGATCGCCAAGCCGCGTGCGATAGATCCGCGCCACATCGAACCAGGCACGCGGCAGGGCGCGGATGCCGTCGAACGTGGCGAGCGCCACCGGGAAGAAGGCCGAAACGGCCACCACGGTGATCTTGAAGGCCTCGTCGATGCCCAGAAACAGCACCAGCACCGGGATGAAGGCGATCACCGGCACCTGCCACAGCGCCAGAAACAGCGGCCACAGCGCCGCCTGCACCCAGCGCGACAGGGCCGTGGCCGCGCCAAAGGCAAGGCCGGCCACAGCGCCCAGCGCAAAGCCCAGCAGCAGCCGGTGCAGGCTGTCGCCCAGATGGCGGGCCAGCTCGCCCGAGGCGGCCATGCCCGCCAGCGTCGCCGCCACCCGCGCCGGCGGCGCCAGCACCTGCGGCGGCACCAGCCCAAGCCCCGCCACCAGCTGCCACAGGCCCAGCAGCGCCAGCACCGGCACCAGCCGGGCCGCCGCCCGGCGCAGGGGCAACAGGGCCCGGCTCACGCGGCGCTATCCTTGTCGGACCAGAAGCCGGTGAGGCCAAGATCGCGGATCGCCTGCGCCACGAAGCGCGGCTCGATCAGCTGGCCGGTATCGACCGGCGCGTGGATCAGCCCATGGGCCAGCGCATAATCGGCCACCGAGCGGTAATGGCTGGCGATCGCCGGGCGGAACAGCGGCGAGAAGCGCTCGCGCCAGCTGTAGGGCGTGCTGGCATAATCGGCCTCGATAATCGGCGTGGGCATGGACCCGCGCGCGGCATTGGCGATCACCTGCGCCTTGTTGGCCTCATCCGCGCTCCAGCGGGCCGCGCGCACAAAGGCGCTCACCACCAGCTGGGTGATCTCGGGATGATCGGCCACGAAATCGCCGCGGGCGAAGAGTTCGGCGCGCATCTTCCAGTCGGCCGGGGCCTGCTTGGTCGACCAGATCACCCGGCCGATGCCCTTCTGCTCCAGCAGCAGCCCGTCTGACAGCAGCACCGTTGCATCCACGCTGCCGCCGGCCAGCGCGGCGGGGGTGGCCTGCGGGTTGATGTTGACGATGGTGAAATCGGCAAACGTCAGCCCGGCCGAATCCAGCAGCTTGGAGAAAGGCAGTTCCCACGGCCGCCCGCGATGCAGGGCAATGCGCTTGCCCTTGAGATCGGCGATGGAGCGCGCCGGCAGATCCTTGCGCACCACCAGATAGACATCCTGCCCCTGCCCC
>DASRYE010000191.1:0-16581 GCA_035653915.1 Novosphingobium sp.
CGCGCGCGGGTGTAGGCCTTCCACTTCTTCTGCGCGGCCTCGTCCACCGCCGATGTCTTCCATTGCTTGAGCGGATCGGCCAGCCTTTCGGCCAGGCGCTTCTTCTGCTCCTTGCGGCTGATATCGAGGTAGTATTTCACCACCTTGATGCCGGAATGGACCAGCAACTGCTCGAAGATCGGCACGGTGGCGAGGAATTCCTCATGCTCGGCCGCCGTGCAAAAGCCCATCACCGGTTCAACGCCTGCGCGGTTGTACCAGCTGCGGTTGAACAGCGCCACTTCGCCCGCCACCGGCAGATGCGCGCACCAGCGCTGGAAATACCACGCCCGCCGGTCATGTTCGGATGGCACGCCCAGCGCCACCACGCGGGTATCGCGCGGGCTCATATGTTCAACGATGCGCTTGATCGTGCCATCCTTGCCGGCGGCATCGCGCCCCTCGAAGATGACCAGCAGCCGCGTGCCCTCGGCGATCAGCCGGCGCTGCATGGCCGAAAGGCTGATCTGCAGCTTTTCCAGATCCACGGGATGATGTTCCTGCCGGGCGTTGCTGGCATGCTTCTTCTTGCCCAAGGGCGCTCACTCCTTCTGCGCCTGCCACCAGCAGGCGATTCGCTTCTCTTCGGCCAGCAGCCGGCGGGCCTCTTCCAGCAGGGCCTTGCGGCGGGGGGCCTCGGCGCGGCAGGCCGCTTCCAGCAGGCGGGCCATGTCGGCGGCCTCGGCAGGGGGCAGCCCTTCGGCCAGGGCCGCGCTCAAGGGGCCTTGCGGGCGCGCGGCCACCGCCAGATCGTTCAGCCCGCCCAGCACTTCCTGCAGCCGCGCCAGCACGCCCTCGTGCCGGCGGGCCGCCCGCGCGCTGCCGCCGGTGCTTTGCGCGGGGGCGAGAAAACCCACCGCATAACGCAGCTTCTTCACCTGGATGCGCAGGCGGTGGAGGCTGGCCTCGGGCAGGGCGGCAAGCTGCTTGCGCTGCCCGCGCAGATGCCGGCGGCGGCGCGCCAGCAGGGGGCCGGCAAACGCCATCAGCGGCTGGCGGGCGGCGGGCGCCGCCAGGGCGGCGGGGCTTTCCAGCCAGCCGGCCAGCGCCATCAGCAGCGCCTGGGTGGGGGCAGAGGCGATGTGGCTGGCTGCGCGCGCGCTGGCCTGCGTCTCGCAAGCGGCCAGATGCTGGCGCAGCCGGGCCATGGCGGGCGTGGCCGGCGCGGTTGCCAGCCGGGCGCCCAGCACATGCAGATCGCGCGCCGGACCCAGCGCGCGGGCCAGATCGCCCAGCGCCGCGCGCCAGTGGGCAGGGCCCGGCCCGGCACTGGCACTACTGGCGCTGCCATCGCCATCCGCCCACAGCGGCGCGAACAGTGCGAAGGCCGCCCGCAGCCGGCGCAGCGCCACCCGCGCCTGATGCACCGCCTCGGGATCGCTGGCCACCAGCGGCAGGTTGGCCAGCAGATGCACCAGCGCGTTCCAGCCGATGGCGCGAAAGGCATCGCCGGCCGGCATGTCGGGGCTCAGCGCCAGCGGCATGGCGCGGGCGGCGCGCAGCGGCCGGTCATAGGCCAGGGCATGGGCGCGCTCGGCCTTGCCGGCCACCTGCCACATGAGATCGGGCCCCAGCGGCAGGCTGGCGGCCAGCGCCAGCACCGCCTCCAGCCGGCCCGACACCAGCTCCAGCTCCAGCTCGCAGATGCGTGTGCCCGGCCCATGCCGGCCGCAACCGGTGAGCGGCACGATGCGCCCGGTGTCGAACGCCAGCTCGATCACCGCGCCGGCATAGGTGACGCGGCGGGTTTCGCGCATCACTTCCACCCGCGCGAAGGGGCGCAGCGGGTGCGCGCCCACCGCGGCCAGAAGCGCAGTGCGCGCGCGTGGCGGCAGGGCGGCCAGATCGGGCTGGGCGGTGCCGGCATCGGCGGGCAGGGGGATATTCCATTCCGCCCGCTCCAGCCCGCCGGCCTGCGCCAGTTTCAGCGTCTGTTCGTGCTTGCCGGCCCGCTCGCGCAGGCGCAGCGAGGCGCCCGCCAGGCTGAGGCTGCCGGCCAGCGTGTCGAAATAGGTGGAGCGCTGCAGCACTGCGCCGGCCTGGCTGGCTGCCCCCAGCAGCGGCAGGCGGCGCAGGCGGCGCAGCATGGCGCTGGTGGCCACCAGCTTGATCTCGGTTTCGCAATCGGGGCGGGGCGGGGCGGCCGGTGCCTTGTGCAGCACGGGCGGGTGAGGGGCGGCAGGCCTTGGCGCGGCGCGGGCCCCGGCACGCCGCGCAGCCGCCTTGGGCAAGGCTTGCGGAAGGGGCGCTTGTGCCATCACGCGTTCTCCTGTGGCGCCTGCCCGGGCAAGGTCTATCCAGCGGCCGGCAAGACTAGGCAGGCATGGCGCTTGCGGCAAGGCCTGTCGTTGATCTGGCGCATCAGGGATTTTACGGGGGGCGGGGAGGGGGCGCAAGGGGGGAGGCGCAAGGGGCCCCGCTGCCCTCAGGCCGGGTTCATCTTGCAAATGGCACAGGGTTCTCCCACATCGCGCGCGCACGCTTTTGTGCTGGAGAGATAGTCATGCGAAGTTCACGCCTTGTCCTGATGCCTGCGCTGGCGCTGCTGATGGTGGCGGGCACCGCGCCGGCGGCCCTGGCCGCCGATGCGACGATCGATCAGGTGTATTCCGCCGCCCGTGCCGGGCAGGTGGATCAGGCGCTGAGCCTGATGCAACCGGTGCTGAAGGACCACCCCAACAGCGCCAAGGCCCATTATGTGGAAGCCGAATTGCTGGCCCGCCAGGGCAAGATCGACGAGGCGCGGGTGGAATTTTCCCGCGCGCAGCAGATCGCCCCGGGCCTGCCCTTTGCCAGCGCCCATTCCGTCTCGGAACTGAAGCGCCAGCTGCAGGGCGGCCATGCCGCAGCGGCCGTGCCGGCGGCCGGTGACACTGCGCCTGCCAGCCAGGGCCATTTCCCCTGGCTGCCGGTGATCGTGATCGGCGGCCTGCTGCTGGGCCTGCTGGCTTTGCTGCGCCGCCGCCGGCCGGTGCAGGAAGTGTATGTTGGCCAGGCGGGCGGGCCGGGCTATGGCGCGGGTTATGGCGGGCCGGGTTATGGCCCCCAGGGTGGCCCCGGCTATGGCGCGCCCGGTTATGGCGGGCCCGGTTATGGCGCGCCGCAGGGCGGCATGGGCTCGGGCATCATGGGCGGGCTGGCGCAGGGCGCGGCGATGGGCGCGGGCTTTGCCGCTGGCGAGCGCGTGGTCGATGGCCTGTTCGGCGGCCACGACCGTGAGCGCGAACGCGAGGCACCCGCCCGCCAGGATGGCGGCTGGGACCAGGGCGGCGGCAATGCCGGCTTTGGTGGCAACACCGATATGGGCGGCGATGATTTCGGCATTTCCGACAGCGGCTCGTGGGATGATTCCTCGGGCGGCGGCAACGACGGCTGGTAAACCCCGGCGCGCGCCCTTCCCGCCTCAGGCCGGAGGGGCGCCATCGGTTGCCAGCGCGTCGGTTGCTGTCAGCGCGGGGCCGGTCTGGCGCCGGTCCTGCTCCCGCGGCAGGGCCCACAGGCTGCCATCGCCGGTGGCGCGCACCCTGGCGGCCAGCTCCAGCGCCTCGCCCAGCGGGGCCAGCTGCAGGGGCTTGGCCAGATGGGCCTGCATGCCGGCTTCCAGGCAGCGGGCCACATCCTCGGCAAAGGCATTGGCCGTCACGGCGATGATCGGCAGCTCGGCCGCGCCAAAGCCCTGCGCGCGCAGGGCACGGGTGGCTTCCAGCCCGTCCATCTCGGGCATCAGCATGTCCATCAGCACCAGATCATAGGGATCGCCGGCGGCCCTGGCCTCGGCCACGCGGGCCACCGCCTCGGCGCCATTGCCGGCGATGGCATGGCGATGGCCCAGCCGCTTCAGCATGCCGCTGGCGATGATCTGGTTGGTGCGGTTATCCTCGGCCACCAGAATGTGGAGCTGGGCGCCGGCCTCGGCCACCGGCGTTGCCGGCCGGGCGGGCGCGGGGGCGGCGGCGCGGCGGTCTTCCATGAAGCGGGCGGGCAGGCGGATGGTCATGGCGGTGCCTTCGCCCGGCGCGCTGGCCATGGTGAGGGTGCCGCCCATCGCCTCGATCAGCCGGCGCGAGATGGGCAGGCCCAGCCCGGTGCCGCCCGGCCGGCCGGCGGTGGCCTGGACAAATTCCTCGAACACGGCCGCCTGCGCTTCGGGGGCGATGCCCATGCCGGTGTCGGCCACGCAGATCACCAGCTCTGCCCCTTGGGTGCGGGCGCACAGGGCCACATGGCCGGCATCGGTGAATTTCACCGCATTGCCCAGCAGATTGGCCAGCACCTGGCGCAGGCGCAGCCGGTCTCCGCGCATCAGCGGGGGCAGGTCGGCGGCGATGTCCAGCCGGGTTTCC
Organism: Novosphingobium sp.; assembly: GCA_035653915.1. Classification (GTDB taxonomy): domain Bacteria; phylum Pseudomonadota; class Alphaproteobacteria; order Sphingomonadales; family Sphingomonadaceae; genus Novosphingobium. Next base: position 4,383 of record DASRYE010000191.1, read on the forward strand.
AGCGCCTTGGCGCGGGCGGGTGCGGTCATCAGCGCCAGCGCGCCGGCCAGCAGCTCGCGGATGTCGATCACCTCGTCGGCCAGCACCAGCCGGTCGGCCTCCAGCTTGGCCAGATCCAGCACGCCGTTCAACAGGTGCATCATGGTGGCGCCGCTATCGGCGATCAGCTGCACATACTGGCGGGTGGTGGCATCCAGCTCGCGTTCCAGCAGCAGGTCGGTCAGGCCGATCACCCCGTTCATCGGCGTGCGGATCTCGTGACTGATGTTGGCGAGGAAGGTGCTCTTGGCGGTGGCGGCGGCCTCGGCGCGGGCGCGCGCCTCGATCAGTTCCAGCTCCAGCCGCTTGCGCTCGTCAATATCGCGCACCGAGGCGATCACTTCGGCCGGCTGGCCCTGGCCATCGCGCACGAGGCGGCAATGGGCCTCGTGCCACAGATAGCCGCTGCGCGAGCCATCGGCCCGGGCGCGATAGCTGATCGAGACGAAATCCACCTCGCCGCGGGCCATGCGGGCCAGCGCCTGGCCCATGCGGGGGCGGTCTTCGGGGTGCACGCGGTCGATCGTGCGGGTGCCCACCAGCCGTTCGGCGGGCAGGCCGGTGAGATCCAGCACCGAAGGGGTGGCATACAGGCACAGGCCATCGAAGGTGATGCGGAAGATGACATCGCTGATGTTCTCGGCCATCGTCGTCAGCTCGGCCGATTTTTCCGCCAGCGCCAGTTCGGCCTGCTTGCGGCTGGTGATATCGGCAAAGGCGGCGACATAGCCCTGCTGCTGGCCGGCGGCATCGAAATCGCTGGTGACAACCACCGTCAGCCAGCGGCGCTCGCCGGCATTGTCGCGGATCTCGGCCTCGCGCTCGATGCGGGCGGCCGGCACGCCCAGCTGGCGGGCCAGCGCTGCCGGGGCAAAGCCTTCCGTGCCCAGCAGCCAATCGCCCAGCGCGCGGCCCAGCAGCCGGTCGCAGCGGGCAAGGTCGGTCAGCTCGCATGTGGCGTTCACATAAGTGATCTGGCCGGCAAGATCGGTGCGCAGGATGCCCACAGGGGCGGTGTCGCACAGGTCGCGGAAGCGCCGCTCGCTGCTTTCCAGCGCGCGCAGGTGGCGCCTGGCCTCGGTGATGTCGCGCAGGATGCCGCCCAGCCCGGCGATATGGCCATCGGCATGGCGCAGCGGCCGCAAGGTCACCTCGCATTCGCGCAGCGTGCCATCGCGCCGGCGCATGTCGAGGCTCAGCTTGGCCTCGGGGGCATCGTCGGCCATCAGCAGGGCCAGCGCCTCGTCGAATTCGGCGTGGCCTTCTGCGCTCACCAGCGCGCGCATGGCGGTGCCGATGCTTTCGGCCACGCTGTAGCCGGTGAGATCCAGCCAGGCCGGGTTGAGGAACGACCAGCGCCCCTGCATGTCGGTGCGGAACACCACTTCCTGCATGCCGCGCAGGATCTGGTCGGTGAAGCGGGTGTTGCGGGCCAGCGACAGTTCCAGCCGGCGGTTGCGTTCCAGCGTGGCAGCCACCGGCATGAAGCACAGGAAGGCGAAGATGTAGAAATGGCGCAGGAAGCTGATCTGATGCGGCGGATCGGCATAGATCGCCGCCACAGCGCCCAGCCCGTTGGCCGTGGCAACAGACGCGATGCCCATCGACAGCAGCATCGCCAGCAAGGTTTCGCGGATGCCCAGGCGGATGGCGATCAGCGCCAGCGCCGGGGGCACCAGCATCAGCATCTGGGCATTGGCCTGGCTGAACACCAGCAGATGCGCCAGCAGCAGCAGGGCATACAGCGCCCCCCTCTCGCGCGAGAGCCATTCCAGCGGGTGGCGGATGCCGCGGGTGATCGCGGCCAGCGCCAGCGGCACCACCACCACCATGCCCAGCACATGCGGCATCACCCAGTCGGCCAGGGTGATGATGCCGTCATGGGTGCTGAAATATTGCCACAGCGTGCGCGGATTGGCGGCCTGGGCCAGGCTGATGCGGCGGAACAGCACATCCACCATCAGCCCCATCGCCGGCGCAACGATAAGGCCCGCCAGCGCCAGATCCAGCAATTGCCCCGCGCGGGTGAGATCCAGCCCGTCTTTCAGGCGCCAGCGCAGGAACAGCGAGGCCAGCGCGATCTGCACGGTGACGCCAACCGCCAGCAGCAGCGCCAGCGTGGGGGCCATGCCGGCGGCAAACAGCGCCACCACCCGGATCGCCAGAATGCCCAGCGCGAATGTCAGCCAGCAGTTGCGCGGCACCGAGATCAGCCCGGCCAGCCCCAGCGAGGAGCCGATGATCGCCGTGCGCAGCACCAGCCCCTGCTGGCCCAGCTGGTTTTCCGCCAGCGTGACGATGAAGATCGCCACCAGCAGCTTCACCCGGCTGGAAGGCGTGTGCAGGGCTTGCCGATACATGGCTGGCCCTCCCTCAGGCGGTTTGGGCGATGCCCAGCCAGCGCTCGCGCTTGCGATAGAGGGTGGAGGGGCTGACCCCCAGCACCCGGGCTGCGGCCGGCAGGCTGCCACCGGCCGCTTCCACGGCCAGATCCACCGCGATGCGCTCGATCTCATCCAGCGTCAGCCCGGCCAGCGCTGTGGCCAGCAGCTGGCGGTTGGGCGCGGCCGCATCGGCAGCAGCCGGCGCGGGCTGGAGCAGGGCCCCAGCTATGGCCGGCGTGCCGGCTACTGCCATCGCCGGGGTGGTGGTGGCCGCGGGCGGCACGGCGGGCAGCGCGCGCAGCGGCAGCTCGGGCCCTTCGAACAGCACGGCGGCGCGGCGGATCACATTCTGCAACTCGCGCACATTGCCCGGCCAGGCATAGGCATCGAGCGCGGCGATATGCTCGGGCCCCAGCGGCTGGAAGCTCTTGCGCTCCTCGGCGGCAAAGCGCTGGAGGAAGGCTTCGGCCAGCTCGGCCACATCGCCGGCGCGATCGCGCAAGGGGGGCATGTGCAGCGGCACCACGGCGAGGCGATAGTACAGATCCTCGCGGAAGCGCCCCTCGGCCACTTCGCGCTCGGGCGTGCGGTTGGTGGCGCACACGATGCGCACATCCACCTCTTCCACCCGGTTGGAGCCCACCCGCTGCACGGTGCCCGTCTGCAGGAAGCGCAGCAGCTTCACTTGCAGCGGCAGCGCCATCTCGCAGATCTCATCAAGGAACAGCGTGCCCTTGTGGGCGGCCTGCACCGCGCCCATGCGATCGGAAACGGCGCCGGTGAACGAGCCCTTGAGATGGCCGAACAGTTCCGATTCAAGCAGGTTTTCCGGGATCGCGCCGCAGTTCACCGCCACGAAGGGCCCGCGCCCGCGCCCGCTCTCGCGGTGGATCGCCTCGGCGCACACTTCCTTGCCGGTGCCGCTTTCGCCGGTGATGAACACCGTGGCGCGGCTGCCGGCCACGCATTCGATCTGGCGATAGACCTCGCGCATGGCGGGCGAGGAGCCAATGAAGGTGCCCGGCCGCTCGTTGGCCTTGGCGCTGGGCACGGGGGCAGGGGCGGCCGGGCGGGTGCGGCCCAGTTCCACCGCGCTGCCCACTACCGCCAGCAGCCGCTTGGCCGCCACCGGCTTCACCAGAAATTCAAAGGCGCCCAGCCGCATCGCCTCGATCGCGCGGCCCAGCGAGGCATCGGCGGTGGCCACTACCACCGGGCAGGCGGCCAGCACTTCGGGATGCGTCTTCACCAGGTCCAGCCCGTCGACATCGGGCAGCTGCAGGTCGAGCAGGATGGCGCCGAAGGGGCCCTGCCGGTCGAGCGCGCGCAGCGCATCCTCGCCGTTTTCGACAATCACCGCCTCATAGCCCGCCTTTTCCAGATGCGCCGCATAGGCGATCGCCAGCGAGGAAAGATCTTCGATCACCAGGATTTTGGTACGTGCCATCACACTGCCCCAGCTGTTCAATCCCCCCTGCCGCCGGCCCTTGCCGGGGCGGGTAGATCTGCCCATGTCGCGGCCCATTATCGGGGCTACGTGGATTTGCGTAATGCAGCGGAAGTTATTACCAATTTGCAAATGGCAAAGGAAACGGTGGGCAAAGGCAGCAAAATGGGCTTTGGCGTTCTGCCTTTTTCAACGCTTTGCGAAGTAGACTGGCTTTGGCATAAGCATTGCTGCGTAGGCGGTAATCTGGGATGAGCCCGCGGGGCGCAACGGAATCGGGTGGGCATGGCGGTGTTAACCAATAGGGAAAGCAGGCGGCGCGGGCGGGGGGCCGGGCTGTTGCTGGCCGGCGCGCTGGCGTTGCAGGGCTGCGCCACCATGCCCACGCCCCACAACATCGCCGATGCCGGCTATCAGGTAACGCAGCAGACCGGGCGTTCGGCCACGGTGGGGCGCTGCACGCGGCCGGTGGTGCCCGATGGCCTGCTGGCCGGCCGCCGCCAGGTGAGCGCCGATGCGCTGGCCGATGCCCCCGATATCCTCTCGCCGGGCGACCGGCTGCGGCTGGATATCGCTGGCGACCATGATCTGTTGACCGGCTTCTATGTGGTGGCGGCCAATGGCAATGTGGTGGTGGGGCAGGATATCGTGCTGCATGCCGCCGGCCGCGCCCTGCCCGAAGTGGCCGCCGAACTGCGCGCGCGCCTGCTGGAAGCGGGGCTGGTGCGCGATGTGGCGAGCAATGTGCGGCTGCAGCTGGCAGCGGCTTCCTCCATCACCGTGTCGGTGGAAGGGGCGGTGTTTGCCCCGGGCTTTGTGGCCGCGGGCGAGCGCACCGATCCCGGCCGGCTGGCGGTGGTCGATCATCCGGCGATGGGCGATTATCTGGGCAACCGCACGCTGACAGGGGCGATCCGCTCGGCCAGCGGCATCCGCCCCGATGCCTCGGTGCAGGCGATCTATCTGCTGCGCGGGCCCACCTATGCGGTGATCGACGAGACGACGGCGATGACCGGCGGCGTGCTGATGGACCCGCAGCTGGCCGCGGGCGATCGGGTGGTGGTGCTTTCGGTCGGCTGTTTCCAGCCCGATCTCGTCAAGCCCACCGCGCTCACCCAGCCGGGCATCCGCGTGTTCATGTCGAACCTCACGCGGCCGGCGGCCAGCAATTCGGCCTCGGCGATCGGCAAGGATACCACCAGCCTGCCCTATGGCACGCGCTTCCTGCAGGCGCTGGTCACGGCCAATTGCGTGGGCGGGGCAATGATCAACGCCCAGCGCCATGCGGTGCTGATCAGCCGCAATCCGTTCAATGGCCATTCGGTGGTGATCCAGCGCTCGATCGAGCAGCTGGTGCGCGATGCCAACCGCGATGACATCGACCCCTATCTGATGCCCAACGATGCCCTGGCCTGTTACGACAGCACCGGCGAATCGATTGCCGATGTGATCAACCTGCTGGGCAATCTGGCAACGCCGGCGGCCCTGGTGAAGAGCCTCTCCAATTGAGCAATGCGCCTCTCTCGCCCGCCGGCTTTGCCGAAAGCACCGCCCCGCCGCGCCGGCTGAAGCGGGTGCTGAAGGCGGCCCGTTTCGGCCTGCCCAGCGTTGGGCGCTATCGGCGCTATGCGGTGGTGCTGCTGCCGGGGCTGGCGGCGATCTGGGGCCTCACGCTGGCCTATCTGCTGTTCGCCCCGGTCAGCTACAAGAGCGATTTCACGCTGATCCTGCCGGGCTCGGGCGCGGGCAGCTCGATCAATCTGGAAACCATCGGCCAGGCGCAGAACACTTCCAATTCCGCCTTCGCCTCGCCCACCCTCAGCCCCACCGAGAATTACAAGCAGCTGCTCACCGCCGATATCACGCTGGATGCGGCGATGAAGCTGGCCCATCTGGCCGCGGGGCGCTTTCCCGCGCCCACGGTGAAGCTGGTGGAGCAGACCAACCTTATCGAGGTGTCGATCACCGGCAAGAGCGCCAAGGGCGCGCAGGCCAATGCCGAGGCCCTGCGCCAGGCCTTCCTCGACCGGCTGGATGCCCTGCGCGCCGACGAGGCCGCCAAGCGCACCCAATCCGATCTGGTGCATCTGCAGGAACTGGCCGCCAAGGAACGGCTGACCGAGCGCAAGCTGATCGATTTCCAGGCCCGCCATGGCCTGGCCACGCTGGAGCAGTTCAACGCCCGCATCGCTGCGGTGGATCAGCTGCGCGCGCGTGAGCGGGATCTCAGGCTGGAACTGCGCCAGCATCAGGGCCAGACCCGCCAGCTGGCCAGCAGCCTGCATGCCTCGCCGCGCACGGCTAATCTGGCCTGGCGCCTGCGCGGCGATCCGGTGTTTCAGGAGCTGGTGATGCAATATGCCAAGGCCAATGCCGATGCCGAGCTGAAGGCCGGCACGCTGGGCGCCCGCCATGCCGCCATGGCCCAGGCCAATGCCGAGCGCGCCCAGTTGCTGAACGCCGTGCTGCGCCGCGCCCAGAAGCTGACCGACATCACCCGCGCCGATCTGCTGGGGGTGATTGACCTGACCGTTGCCGATGGCCGCTCGGCGCTGCTGCAGACGATGGACATGGGCGATGCCCAGGCCACCGGCACCGCCGACGAGCTGAGCGAGCTGCATGGCGATCTCGACAAGGCCGCCGCTTCCACCCCCGATCTCATCGAACAGGCCCAGCAGCTGGCCGATCTCCAGCGCGATCACCGGGTGGCAGAGGCGGTGTTCTCCTCGGCGCTGGCCCGGCTGGATACCAACAAGCTCGATCCCTTCGCTTCCTATCCCCTGGTGCAGACCCTGGCCGCCCCCTCGCTGCCGCCCAAGAAATCCAGCCCCTCGCTGCTTCTGGGCCTGGCCGGGGGCATGGCCGCCAGCCTGCTCCTCTTCATCTCATGCGGATTGCTATGGCTGCGCCAGCCTATCCTCGACAAAATGCTTCGGAAAGGCTGATCACCTTCACCATCGGCGCAACCTACTGGTTGTGGCTGATTGGCGGGGTGTATATGGCCGGGCCCGTGCTGGGCTGGGTGCTGGCCTACAGGGCCGCGCGCGCCTATTATCTGGCCCCGGCGCTGCCGGCCGAAGAGCGCCCCGATCCGCTGCCGCTGGTGCTGTGGGCCTGGCTGTTGTGCATGCTGGCGATGGAGGGCGTGCTGCTGGCCGGCCACCTCAATTTCGAGCTGGGCGTGGGGCAGACGATCAAGTCCTCGGTGGGCTGGGCCAAGGGCTGGGCGCTGCTGGGGCTGTTTCCGGTGGCCGGTTTTGCCCTGCCCATCCGCCTGTCGATCCTGGTGCGGGCGGTGTGCCGGCTGGCCCGGCAGACGCTGATCCTGCTGCCCTTGCTGTTTGCCGCGCCCTATATCCACCTGCCCAGCCGGCTGTGGGTGTCGCCGCTGAAGGTGCTGGGCGGCTCGGGCGATGAATTCTTCACCGTCATGCTCTACACGATAGACCCTGAAACGCACACCGCGCGCTGGCAGTTCTTCGCCCCCTGGGCGCCGGCGGTGGGCATGGTGGCGGTGATCCACTTCCTGCTGGCGCGCGAGGAGGCCGATGTGCGCTGGCGCTGGGCGGGCTATGCGGCGGCGGTGATCATGGCCTTTGCCTCCTCCAGCCGCATGGCGCTGATCGCGCTGGCGATCATGATCCCGATCACGGTGCTGGTGGGCAAGCTCAACCGGCCGCTCACCTGGGCGCTGGCAGCGCCAGTGGCGCTGGTGGGGGCCTGGGCGCTGCCGGCGATCAAGGCGGCCAGCGATGCCGCGCAGGAAAGCTTCAAGGGCGCGCGGGCCGGCTCCAGCCGGGTGCGTTCGGCGCTGGGGCGCATTGCCGTGCAGCGCTGGCAGCACGAGGCCTATTGGTGCGGCCATGGCATTGTGGAACGGGGCCCGCATCTGGTGGAATACATGCCCATCGGCAGCCATCACACCTGGTATGGCATTTTGTATGTGAAGGGGCTGCTGGGGGCGATCTCGCTGGCGATCCCGATGATCGGCACGCTGCTGGCCATGCTGTGGGCGGCGCTGCGTGATCGGGCGGGCCAGCTGGGCCTCGCCATGATCCTCACCTACTGGTTCTACAGTTTCGGCGAGAACCTCGAAGTGCTCACCTATATCGCCTGGCCGGCGCTGCTGACGATCGGCATCGTGCTGCGCATGCAGGTGCGCGGCGTGTGGCTGCCCAGTGACAAGGCCGCGCCCGAGGGGGCCTTTATCGACAATCCCTATGCCAAGGCCGGGCCACCGAGGCCGCGGGCCAAGGGGCCCGCACCGGCCCCTGCCTGAGATTTTTTAAAGCGCCAGCGCCAGTTCCCCGAAATGGCCCCGCGTGGCATGCGACAATGCGCGATCGAGCAGATGCGCCCATTGCTGCTGGCGCAAGGGCCCGCAGCCCAGTGTCGATTGCCGGGCGGCGCGCGCCATGGCCGGCAGATCCGCCGCGCGCAGCCGGGCGAATGTGTCGAGCACGGCGGCATCATCGGTGAAATCCACCACCATGCCGGCCTCGCCCACCTGTTCGGGCAGGCCATCGACAGGCGCCGTGATGATCGGCCGGCCACCCTCGCGCGCTTCGTTGGCCACCTGCCCATAGGCTTCCCATCGCGAGGGCAGCGCCACCACGTCGGCCTGCTCCAGAAAGCCGGCGACATCGGTGATCTTGCCGAGGAAGTGGATGAAGGGGCTGTCGCCGGCCATCAGCTTCAGGCGTTCCTCATCGGGGCCGGTGCCGCCGATCACCAGTTCGGTGCCCGGCATCAGCCCGCGCCGGTGGGCGCTGATCAGCGTGTCGAAGCCCTTCTGCTCGGCAAAGCGGCCCAGCGCTCCCACGCGCAGCGGCCGGCCGGCGGCAAAGGCCGGATAGGGCAGGCTGGCCAGCCCCTGATCGCGCGACCAGGGATGGATCACCTCCACCGTCTCGGGCGAGAGATTGGCCGCCTCGGCCAGCCAGCGGGCCTGCCCGTGGCTGACGCAGACGATGTGATCGACCATCCGGCAGGTGGCCCGCAGCAACAGCCGAAAGCGCCCCTGTTCCGGCACTTTCAGCGCTTCCCAGGCGCGGGTATAGCTGTGTTCCACCCAGATGATGCGGGCGCGCGGGTTGCGCTGGCGCAGGCTGGCCAGAAACAGCAGCCGCCGCCAGTTGGGCGGAAAATGCACGATGATCACCTCGGCCTCCAGCCGGGGGGCCAGCCAGGCGTCCTTGGCAATGCGTTCCACCTGCGGATCGACCACCGCGCGCACGGCATCGCAATCGAAGATGCCAAGGCCGCGCGTTACCCCGCCAAGGGCGAAGTCATCCAGCAGGTTGACCAGGCGGGGGCGTTTCACGCCACCAGCCTTCCGCCGGAAAGCAGGCTGGCCAGGCGGGCGAAGCGCTCGGGCTTCATCATCCGCCCCACCCAGGCCGCGGTCAGCGTGGTGAGCGATTTCACCGGCTCTTCCAGCAGCGGCTTGCGGCTGGATTTCAGCGCTTCCTTCATCATCGCCATGGCCATGCCGGCATCGCCCAGCTGCACCGAACGGCGCGCCAGATAGCGCAGCTGATAGGCCCGCGCGCGCGGCAGGTGGCGGGCGGCAAATTCGGGGGCATAGGCCTGCAGCCGGTCCACCACGCCCTGCCAGGTTTCATACTGGCGCAGCACCTGGGCCGAAAGGCCACCGCCCGCCACGCGATATTCCGTCAGCGCCGGGGCAATGCCGGCAAAGCGCACCTTGCCGATCAGCGCCAGCCGCAGCCAGCATTCGATATCCTCGCTCTGGCGCAGGCTTTCATCGAAGAAGCAGGTGCGGCCCGGTTCGGTCGGGTGGCGAAAGGCAATCGCCTCCAGCGCCGTGCGGCGGATCACCGGGGCCGAGCCATTGCCCACCGGATTGCGGCAGAAGATGTCTTCCGGGCTGATGCCATCCAGCTTGGGCTTCATGCGCAGGCGCATCGGCGCCCCGTTCACATCGATGAAGCGCGACGGGCTGAACGAGACCCCGACATCGGGATTGGCTTCCAGATGGATGACATGCAGCGCCAGCTTTTCCGGCAGCCAGCGGTCATCGGAATCGAGGAAGGCAAGATAGCGGCCACGCGCGGCCAGAATGCCGGTGTTGCGGGCGCCAGCGAGGCCCCGGTTGGCCTGATGGACGATACGGATGCGCGGATCTTCAAAGCCCTGGCAGATCTCCACCGAGCGATCCTGGCCGCCATCGTCAACGATGATCAGCTCGAAATCGGCATAGGTCTGGGCCAGCACCGAGGTGATCGCCTCGGCGACATAGGGCTCGACATTGTAGACGGGCATGATCACCGAAACGGTGGGAACAACAGGCGTATCCATGGCGGTTTCCATCTCGTTGCAGGGGGTGAAAGGCAAGGTGTCAGGCAAACAGGCGCTGGCGCAGGGCCGGCGGCAGGGCAGGGGCGGCAAGCGCCGCGGCAATCGTGCCCAGCGCCCGGCGGCGCTGGGCCATGAAGGCATGGGCATCCAGCCGCAGCCCGCGCGCCACATAGCGCAGCGCCTCGGCCGGCCGCCCGCCCGCGCGCAGCACCCGGCGCGCCAGATAGCGGCAGTAGAGCGCCTCCAGCGGAGCCATCTCGGCAGCGCTGAGATAGCGCGCGGCGACCTTGCGCCAGCCATCATACATGCGCTCCAGCGCCATGGAGAGGCCCCCCGGGCTGAAGCGATAGCCGGTGAGCACGGCATCGATCCCTTCCAGCCGCCCGCCGCGCTGGATAAGGCGGGCCACCATCTCCTGATCCTCGGCAAAGGACAGCGCGCGATCGAAGCTGCCGGCGGCCAGGAAGGCCTCGCGCCGCACCACGAAATTGGACGCGGTGCACACCGGGTTCTCGCCCAGCACATCGGTCAGCCCCGGCGTGTGGGGGCACAGGCTGGAGGTGGTGGCCGCCCCTTCCAGCCCGCTGGCATCGGCCGCGATAAAGGCGATGCGGGCATAGCTGGCCACCAGATCCGGCTCCTCGCGGTGCAGCATGGCATGGGCGGCCAGCTTTTCCGGCGCCCACAGGTCGTCGGCATCGAGGAAGGCGATCAACTCGCCCTGCGCCAGTTCGGCGCCCAGATTGCGCGCGGCCGAAACGCCGGCATTGCCCTGGGCGATGATCTTCAGCCGCCCGTCCTCGCCGGCCAGCCGCTTCAGCACGGCCAGGCTGCCATCGCGCGAGCCATCGTCGATGGCGATCAGCTCGAAGCGCGGCATCGTCTGCGCCAGCACCGAGCGCACGGTGGCCTCGATCGTCGCCTCGGCATTGTAGACCGGCATGACGACAGAGACTTCCACCGCACCCGCTTGCGGCGCGGGGCGGCTGGCATCGGTGGGCCTGTCGGCGGGAATGGGCATGTGGCGCTCCTGCGGGGGATCGGATGCCAGAATGGTAAGCACACGCTGTGCCAAGATCGGCAAGCGGCGCAAAAGCGCCATTTTGCCGTCTGGCGCGGGGGCGCATCCGCGCGCGGGGGCGCCGGGATGTGCATTTTGCATCGCAGGATGCAAAACCGCGGCAGAGGGCTTTGCGCAATGGGATGATCGCCGCGCAAGGGGGATGGGCTCACTTGCCATTTTGCGAAAGTCCTTGGCAGAAATGGCGCAATTCCGCGATTGGCACGGGCTGTGCTGCAGCAATGGCAAACCGTTTCCGAAAGGATGAGCCATGAGCGTGCATGCTGCCCACTGGGATCTTCCCGCCGCCCGCCCGCTGACGGCGGCCGATGCTGCCGCTGCCCAGAGGAGCGCCTTCACCCTGCCGCGCCAGCTGCATGATCACGAGCGCACCACCCTGTTCGGCCTGCCGCTGATCAAGGGCGAGCGCGACCATGTGGCCAGCGAGATCGTCGCCATGGCCAAGGCGCGCGAATGCTCCACCATCCAGTTCATCAACGCCCATTGCGTGAATGTGGCCGCCCATGATGCGGCCTATCGCGAGGCGCTGGGCGCGGCCGATTTCCTGCTGCCCGATGGCTCTGGCCTGGCGATTGCCGCGCGCATGGCCGGGCTGGAACTGGGCGAGAACCTCAACGGCACCGACCTGTTTCCCGATCTGTGCCGCCATGCGGCGGCGGCCGGCCTGTCGATCTATCTCCTGGGCGGCAAGCCCGGCATCGCCACGGCGGCCGCGAAGACGATGCTGCAGCGCTATCCCGATCTCGTCATCGCCGGCACCCGCCATGGCTACTGGACCGATGAGGAGGAGCCGGCGCTGATCGAGGAGATCAACGATTCGGGCGCGGCGCTGGTGTTTGTGGGCCTGGGCGTGCCGCGGCAGGAGAAGTGGATCGCCCGGGTGCGCCCCGAGCTGCGCGCGCGCATCGTGCTGGGCGTGGGCGGGCT
>DASRYE010000192.1:0-3293 GCA_035653915.1 Novosphingobium sp.
CGCTCGTCGGCATGATCGTAGATTTCGTAGGCGCAGGCACCGAGCGCGGCGGCGGCGGTCAGCCAGTCTGGCCAGCGCAGGCCGCCTGTCAGGCGCCGCTCCATCAGCATGCCCAGCGCAAAGAAGGCGCCGTGGCGCAGCAGGGCCAGATCGGTGTAGCGGCCCCACTGGTCACGCGGGGCGCTGTGGCCCATCCAGCGATAGAGCCAGAAACCGGCGCAGGCGAGCGTGAGCGCGGCCGGCAGCCAGCGCAGCGGCCAGCGCCTGCCGCCCCACAGGCACAGCGCCACCAGCAGGTAGAAATCCACTTCCAGCCCCAGCGTCCACCACGAACCGTCGATCTGGTCGAGCGGGGAGAGGAAGAAGGCGGAAGCGGCCCATTCATCCAGAATGATATGCGGCTTTTCCAGCCCCGCCACCAGCACGCAGGCCGCCGACAGGCTGGCGCACAGCCAGGCCGCCGGCAGCAGGCGCAGCGCGCGGCGGCGGATGAAGGCGCCCGGCGCGCTGCCCTCGGCCGAGCGGGCGATGACATAGCCGGAGAGGATAAAGAAGATTTCCACCCCGATCCAGCCGAACCAGCTGTAGCCCACCAGCATGCGCGGCAGGGAAACGCCCGTCAGCGCGTTGCGGCTGACCGCCGAGGGCGCGGCCAGATAGGCAGCGCCCGCATGATAGGCCCACACCAGCGCCGCAGAGCACCAGCGCAGCAGATCAAGGGCGGCAATGTTGCGGGAGGCCTTGGCCGAAGCGGCGGCGGAACGGGTTGCGCACATGGCGGGGCCCCATGCCAAAGGCGGGCGGCCGAGGGAATAGGGAAAAACGCCGGGGGGCGGGGGCGTGGCCTTGCGTTCCCCATACGTTCCTGCTAGCCGGAGGCATGGCCAAGCCCAAACGCCGTTTCGTCTGCTCTGCCTGTGGCGGGGTGTCTTCCCGCTGGCAGGGGCAATGCGCCGATTGCGGCGAATGGAACACGCTGGCCGAAGACGCGCCGCAGACGGTGTTTTCGGTGAAGCACAATCTGTCGTCGGGCGGGCGGGCCTTTGCGTTCGAGCCGCTGGATGCGGCGGTGCCGCCGCTGGCGCGGGCCAGTACAGGGCTGGCGGAATTCGACCGGGCGCTGGGCGGCGGGCTGGTGCCGGGCAGCGCCATTCTGATGGGCGGCGATCCGGGCATCGGCAAATCCACCCTGCTGCTGCAGGCCTCGGCGGCGGTGGCGCAAAGGGGCGGGGTGGCGGTGTATATCAGCGGCGAGGAAGCGCCCGGCCAGGTGCGCCTGCGGGCCGAGCGGCTGGGGCTGGCCAAGGCGCCGATCCGGCTGGCGGCGGCCACTTCGGTGCGCGATATCCTCACCACGCTGGGGCAGATGGAGCCGCCCGAGCTGCTGGTGATCGATTCGATCCAGTGCATGCATTCCGACACGATCGAGGGGGCGCCGGGCACGGTCAGCCAGGTGCGCGGCTGCGCTTTCGAGCTGATCCGCTATGCCAAGGAGAATGGCGTGGCGCTGGTGCTGGTGGGCCATGTGACCAAGGATGGCAGCATCGCCGGCCCGCGCGTGCTGGAGCATATGGTGGATGTGGTGATGGCCTTCGAGGGGGAGCGCAGCCACCAGTATCGCATCCTGCGCAACCTGAAGAACCGCTTTGGCCCGGTGGACGAGATTGGCGTGTTTGCCATGGAAGGGGCGGGGCTGGCCGAAGTGGCGAACCCCTCGATGCTGTTCCTTTCCGGCCGGGAGGAGCAGGTGGCCGGCAGCGCGGTGTTCCCGGCGATGGAGGGCACGCGGCCGGTGCTGGTGGAGATCCAGGCGCTGATCGTGCGGCTGCAATCGGGCGCCACGCCGCGCCGGGCGGTGGTGGGCTGGGACAATGGGCGCCTGGCCATGCTGCTGGCGGTGCTGGAGGCGCGCTGCGGGCTCAATTTCTCCTCGGCGGAAGTCTATCTCAATGTCTCGGGCGGCTATCGGCTGGCGGATCCGGGGGCGGATCTGGCGGTGGCGGCAGCGCTGGTCTCGGCGCTGGCGGATCGGCCGCTGGGGCGCGATGCGGTGTGGTTTGGCGAGGTGAGCCTGGCGGGCGAGGTGCGCCCGGTGGCCCATGGCGCCTTGCGCCTGCGCGAAAGCGCCAAGCTGGGCTTTGGCCGCGCCTATGGCCCGGGCGATAGCGGCAAGGGCAATGGCAAGGGCAAGGCGGATGGCGCGCTGCGCCACGATGCGATCAGCCGCCTGCCAATTCTCGTTGACCGGATCATGGGCGACGCATAACCCTGCCGGCACTATGAGTGGCCTTGATATTCTTGTGTTTGGCGTGGTCGGCCTGGCCGCAGCCTTTGGTTTCATGCGGGGTTTCGTGCAGGAAACCCTGTCGCTGGCGGCCTTTGTGGTGGGCGTGGTGGCGATCCGGGTGCTGCATGCGCCGCTGACGGCCGACTTGCTGGGGCCGGTGGGTTCGGCCACGGGCGCTTCGGTGCTGGCGTTCCTGCTGCTGCTGGTGGTGCCCTATGCCGCCACGCGCCTGCTGGCCCGCCAGCTGGGCCGGGCCGCGCGCGATTCGGCGCTGGGCCCGGTGGACAGGGTGCTGGGCTTTGGCTTTGGCGCGGTGAAGGGCGCGCTGGTGGTGGTGGTGCTCTTCGCGCTGGTGGCGCTGGCCTATGACACGGTGTGGGGCGCGGCGGGCCGGCCGGCGTGGATGAAGCATGCCCGTTCCTATGCCTTTCTCGATGCCAGCAGCGAGGCGCTGGTGGCCAAGCTGGCCGAGCGCCGCCGCGCGGCCGCTGCCGCCAACACTGCCGGTGATGCCACGGATGATGCCGCCTCCGATGAGGCCGCCAGCAGCGCCCCGGCCCCCGCGCCGCATCGCTCCGCTGTCCGCCATCATCGCCACGTGGCGCCATAGCATGGCCTCTGTCGCCGCGCTTTACACGCCCGAGGTGCTGGGGCTGGCCACCTCGCTGGCGCAATGGCCGCTGGGGACGGATCTGCCGCTGTTGGGGCGGGCGCGCTCGGCCAGCTGCGGCAGTGTGATCGATATCGGCCTGGCGCTGGATGGCGAGGGCCGCATCGCCGCGCTGGGGCTGGCAGCTCAGGCCTGCGCCGTGGGGCAGGCGGCCGCGGCGCTGTTCGCCACCCATGCCACCGGCCGCAACGCCCAAGACATTGCCGCCGCCGAGGCTGCTCTGGCCCGCTGGCTGGCCGGTGAGGCGCCCCTGCCCGATTGGCCCGGCCTTGCCGCGATTGCCGCCGCGCAAGGCTATCCCGGCCGCCATGGCGCGGTGTTGCTGGCATGGCGGGC
>DASRYE010000193.1:0-14302 GCA_035653915.1 Novosphingobium sp.
GTCCTTCTCGTTTGAAATGGAGAGCAGCGCGGCGCTGGGCTTCGGCTTCCGCTGCGGCTTCCTTGGCCTCCTCCATCTGGAAATCATCCAGGAGCGGCTGAGCCGCGAATATGATCTGGATCTCATCACCACGGCGCCTTCGGTGGTCTATCGCATCACCATGAAGGACGGCACGGTGAAGGAGATGCACAACCCTTCCGACATGCCCGATCCGGTGAAGATCGAGACGATGGAGGAGCCGTGGATCCGCGCCACCATCTACACGCCGGACGAGTATCTGGGCAGCATCCTGAAGCTGTGTCAGGACCGCCGCGGTATCCAGACGGGCCTCACCTATGTCGGCGGGCGCGCTCAGGTGAATTACGAGCTGCCGCTCAACGAGGTGGTATTCGACTTCTACGACCGGTTGAAGTCAATCTCGCGCGGCTATGCCAGCTTCGATTACGAACAGATCGGCCTGCGCGAGGGTGATCTGGTGATGATGAACATCCTCGTCAACAACGAGCCGGTCGATGCGCTCTCGATGATCGTCCACCGCAGCCAGGCCGACCCGCGCGGCCGCCAGCTGTGCGAGCGGCTGAAGGACCTGATCCCGCGCCACCTGTTCAAGATCCCCATTCAGGCCGCCATCGGCGCCAAGGTGATCGCACGCGAGACCATCGCTGCCATGCGCAAGGACGTGACCGCCAAATGCTATGGCGGCGACATTACCCGCAAGAAGAAGCTGCTGGAAAAGCAGAAAGAGGGCAAGAAGCGCATGCGCGAATATGGCAGCGTGCAGATCCCGCAGGAGGCCTTCATCGCCGCCCTTCGCATGGGCGAGGAATGAGCGGCGAGGAATAAGAGGGCCCTTTTCCGGCATACGCGAAAAGGGGGCGGGAAGAACCATCTTCCCGCCCCCTTTTTCTGTGTGGCGGGGCCTGTCCTGCAGCAGGCCCCAACCAACTCAGAAGTGGTAGTTCACGCCAACGCGGAACGTGTCATAGCTGTCCGAGAAGTGGATCGGGCTATAGCTGTAGAGGTAGGCGGTGGCCGTCGGCAGGGTGGTGTGGAGGTATTCCGCCTTCACCGACACATGCTTCGAGACCTTGCCTTCCACGCCGCCGCCCACGGCATAGCCAACGCCGGTCTTGGTCTGGCAGACCCAGCCGGTGTCGCTGCCCGAGGCGCCGCAGCCGGTGTAGCCGTCCTGCGCGCCGTAGTCGTAGACCTCGTGGCGGGTTTCGCCGATGCTGAGGCCGGCGGTGAAGTAGGGCAGCACGTTGCCGATGGCGATACCGGCGCGGGCGCGGGCGGTGGCGCTCCAGTGCTGGCGGGTGTGCACATAGGTGTTGACGCTATAGCCGTTGGCCTTGGTGTTGGCGTCGGTCAGGCTGACATCGCCTTCCACGCCATAGACGAACGGGCCGCTCTGGAAGTTGTAGCCGCCGGTGAGGCCGCCGGTCACGCTGGTGCGCTGGCCGTTGAGGGCGCCCGAATTGCCCCACGACGAGATCTCGCTGTCGTTGTCGTTGACGTTCGAGTGGGTGTTGGTCACGCCGACCACGGCGCCCACATAGGGGCCGGCCCAGTTGGCGGTTTCGGCGGCGGCGGGGGTGGCTGCGAACGCGCTGGCGGACACCGCCAGAGCAATGATCATGTTCCTCATTTTCTTACCTTGTCTATTGGGGGTATTAGGTGCGCACCCGAGGCGCAATTGATCCCCACAGGCGGCGAAGACAAGTGCAAAAATGGCAAATAATCTTGCGATCATAATGGCTTGATAGAGTTTGACAGTTTTTTGACACGCATGTTAGTAGCCGCCGGTTTGGCGCCTGAAACGAGGCGTTTTTCTCCATTGCACCGGGCCAGCCTGCACACGCATTGCGCCCCGGAAAACGGCGGCAAAACCGTTTCCCGGGGCGCAATATACGTGCAGGCCCAGCGCTTGCCGGGCGGGGATGAGGGGGGCGTCAGGCCGCCAGTTTCAGCTCCAGCCGGTCCCAGATTTCCACCAGGGCGGCGGTCAGCTCGCGCATCATCGCCTCGGTGTGGGCCGGACCCGGGGTGAAGCGCAGGCGCTCCTTGCCGCGCGGCACGGTGGGGAAGTTGATCGGCTGCACATAGACGCCATATTCGGCCAGCAGAATGTCGCTGATCGCCTTGGCCTTCACCGGATCGCCCACCATCAGCGGCACGATATGGGTGGTGCTGTCCATCACCGGCAGGCCGGCATCGCGGAACAGCTGCTTCAGCATGGCAGCGGCGGCCTGCTGGGCATCGCGCTCCACGCTGCTGCTCTTGAGGTGGCGCACCGAGGCCAGCACGCCGGCCACCAGCACCGGCGAAAGCGAAGTGGTGAAGATGAAGCCCGGCGCATAGGAGCGGATCACGTCGATCACCTTGGTGCTGGCGGCGATATAGCCACCCATCACGCCAAAGGCCTTGCCCAGCGTGCCCTCGATGATGTCGATCCGGTGGGCGGCATCGTCGCGGTCGGTGATGCCGCCGCCGCGCGGGCCATACATGCCCACCGCGTGCACCTCGTCGATATAGGTGAGCGCGTTGTACTTGTCGGCGAGGTCGCAGATGGCGTGGATGGGGGCGATATCGGCATCCATCGAATAGACCGATTCGAAAGCGATCAGCTTGGGCGTGGCCGGGTCCACCTCGGCCAGCAGCTCTTCCAGATGTTCCAGATCATTGTGGCGGAACACGCGCTTTTCCGCGCCCGAATTGCGGATGCCGGCGATCATGCTGGCATGGTTCAGCTCGTCGGAAAAGATGATGCAGCCGGGCAGGATCTTGGCCAGCGTGGACAGCGTCGCATCGTTCGAGACATAGCCCGAGGTGAACAGCAGCGCCCCTTCCTTGCCGTGCAGGTCTGCCAGTTCGCGTTCGAGATCAATGTGGTAATGGGTGTTGCCGCCGATGTTGCGGGTGCCGCCAGAGCCGGCGCCGACATCGTGCAGCGCTTCCTCCATGGCGGCGATCACCTTGGGGTGCTGGCCCATCGCCAGATAATCGTTGCTGCACCACACGGTGATCGGCTTGGGGCCGTTGTGGCCGTGGAAGCAGCGCGCGTTGGGATAGGCGCCCTTGTTGCGCAGAATGTCGATAAAGACACGATAGCGCCCCTCGGAATGGAGCCTGTCGATCGCGGCGTCGAAAATCTGGTCGTAGTTCACGTGGCTTTTGTCCTGCTCGGCGGCCGTTTAGCCCGGTGCCTGCCTCCCCGATAGGGCATATCGTCCCGCGCCGAAAATGACCAGCATCAAACAGCCCGCTAGGACAAACTGTACCAATTGCCGAGAAGGGCGGGGGCAGTTTGGCCGGAAAGGATCAAAAAACCGCCCACTCGGCCAATCCGCGTTTTTGCAGGGCGGGGGCAAGGGCGGCGATGCCGGCATCGCTGGTGAACAGGGCATAATCGGGCCGGGCGCGGGCAAAGGCCTGCCCCTGCGTGAGGAAGGCGATGCGCCGGGCAATGCCGGCCGCGCCATCCACCAGCGCCACATCGGGGCCGAAGGCGGCGCCCAGTTCCTCTGCCAGCAGGGGGAAATGGGTGCAGGCCAGCACCACCGTGTCGATGCGCGCGCCATCAGGCTGGCTGCGCAGCCCCGCCACGGCATGGGCAATGGCGGCAGGATCGGGCCGCTGGCCGCGCAGCTTGGCTTCGGCGGCGGCCACCAGTTCGCCCGCGCCAAAGCGCAGCAGGCGGTGGCCATGGGCATATTCGGCCTCCAGCCGGTCCACATAGGCCTGCCGGATGGTGGCCGCGGTGCCCAGCAGGCCGATCACGCCGGTGCAGGTGCGCTCTGCCGCCGGCTTGATCGCCGGCACGGTGCCGACGATCGGCACTTCCAGCACCTCGCGCACAGCGGAAAGGGCAATGGTGCTGGCCGTGTTGCAGGCAATGCACACTAGGCGCGGCTTCAGCCGCTCCGTCATCCGGCCCAGCAGGCCCGAGACGCGCGCGGCAATCTGCGCCTCGCTCTTCTCGCCATAGGGCAAGCCGGCGGTATCGGCGGCATAGATCACCGGTGCATCCGGCAGCTGACGGCGCAGCGCCTCCAGCACGGACAGGCCGCCGACGCCGGAATCGAACAGCAGGATCGGCGCGGCAGGATCGACGGCAACAGGAGAGGAGAGGGACAAGCGCTGGCCTTTGCGGGAATCGGGAGGGGAGGGCGCGGTCTTTCTCTATCGCCCGGCGGGGCAAAAAGAAAAGAGAGGGCTTCGCCATTGGCCCACAGCCGGCTAAGGGCTATGGCCGAAAGAGGGCCGCAGGGCCCATCGCGGTGAGGACAAAAGCAATGGAAGCAGGCGTTTTGGCAGGTTTGGCTGGGGGCTATGCCCTGGGCTCGGTGCCGTTCGGCCTGTTGCTGACGCGGGCCGCCGGCGCGGGCGACATTCGCGCTATCGGTTCTGGCAATATCGGCGCCACCAATGTGCTGCGCACCGGCCGCAAGGGGCTGGCGGCGGCCACCTTGCTGCTGGACATGCTGAAGGGGCTGGCAGCCGTGCTGCTGGCCCGCGCGCTGTGGGGCGAGCAGGCGGGGCTGGCGGCGGCGGCGGGCGCCATGGTGGGCCATTGCTTCCCGGTGTGGCTGCGTTTTCGCGGCGGCAAGGGGGTGGCCACCATGCTGGGCGTTTCGGCCGGGCTGGGCTGGGCGATCGGGCTGGTGGCAGCGCTTGCCTGGCTGGGCTGCTTTCGCCTGTCGCGCATTTCCTCGGTGGGGGGCATGGGGGCGGCCCTTGCCGCGCCGATCGCCGCTGTGGCGCTGGGGGAATGGGGCAAGGCGCCCTTGCTGGCGGCGCTGGCGCTGCTGGTGGTGGCCAAGCATCATGCCAATATCGCCCGGCTGATCGCCGGCGAGGAGCCACGGGTGGGCCGCAAGGGCTGACCATGGCCGCCGTGCCGCCAGGCCGGGCCGCGCCGCTCTCCCATGCGGAAGGGCTGGCGCGCATCCGCCTGCTGCGCTCGGCGCGGATCGGGCCGGTCACTTTCCACCAGTTGCTGCGCCAGTTCGGCACTGCCGAGGCCGCGCTGGCGGCCCTGCCGGAACTGGCCGCGCGCGGCGGCCTGGGGCGGGCGGGGGCGCAGAACTATCGCCCGGCCGCGCAGGGGGCGATAGAGGCCGAAATTGCCGCCACCCGGCGCGCGGGCGGGCGCTATCTCTTCCATGATTCGCCCGATTATCCGCCGCTGCTGCGCCTGGCCGATGGCGCGCCCCCGGTGCTGGTCGCCCGGGGCGATGTGCGGCGCGCGCAAGGGGCGGCAGTGGCGCTAGTGGGCGCGCGCGATGCCTCGGGCGCGGCGCGCTTCCTGGCGCGCGAATGGGGGCAGAAGCTGGCGGAGATGGGCTTTCCGGTCGTCTCGGGGTTGGCGCGGGGGGTGGATGCGGCGGCCCATGAAGGCGCACTGGCTGCGGCCACAGGCGCCGGCACGGTGGCGGTGGTGGCCGGCGGCGTGGATGTGGCCTATCCGCCCGAACATGCCGATCTGCAGGCGCGCATCGCTGCCGAGGGCCTGCTGCTGAGCGAAGCGCCCTGCGGCACCCAGCCCACCAACCGCCATTTCCCCGCGCGCAACCGCATCATCGCCGGGCTGGCGGCGGGCACGGTGGTGGTGGAAGCGGCGCTGCGTTCCGGCAGCCTGATCACCGCGCGCATGGCGGCCGAATATGGCCGCGAGGTGATGGCCGTGCCGGGATCGCCGCTGGATGCGCGCAGCCATGGCACCAACACGATGATCCGCGAGGGCGCCATTCTGGTGCAGCGGGTGGACGATATCGCCGAGCTGCTCAGCCATTTCGACGGGCAGGTGCACAGCCGCTTCGCCCCCGAACGCCTGCGCGCGGCCGCCGCCGAGGCCGAGCTGCCGCTGGCCCCAGCCCAAGCCGAAGCGGGCGCCGATCTCGCCGGGCGCATCGCCGCGCTGCTTTCGCCCGCGCCCCTGCCGGTGGATGAGCTGGTGCGCCAGAGCGGCGAGGCGGCGGCCAGCGTGCAGATGGCGCTGATCGAGCTGGAGCTGGCCGGGCGGCTGCAGCGCCACGCCGGCGGCAAGGTCAGCTGCCAGCCATGACCGCGGCCGATCTGCCCCCGCCCGACTATATCCGCCAGATCCGCGACCAAATCACCGGCCAGCGCTGGATGAAGCTGGATGGCCGCCTGCCCGCCCGCCTGCCCCATGTGCCCGAGGCCGAGGCGGCGCTGGCGCAGATGGACCTTCACGAGGTGATCGCCATCTACATCAACTGGCTGCTGCGCCACCTGCCGCAGGAAAAGCGCCATCTCCACCTTTCCGATCGCATTGCCCCGGCGCTGGCCGGGCTGAGCATGCGCCAGCGCGCCGGTTATGAGCTGGTGTGCGAGCGGCTTGCCAGTGGCGGCGATCTGGAGCCCTATCTCAGCCGCCGGGTGGACCGGCTGTGGCGCCCGCCGCTGCCCGAGCGGGCCGGCAAGCCCCACCCGGTGCTGCCGCTCGATGGCCTGCTGAACGACTGGGGGCTGCATCACCTCCACCTCATCGCCGCCCATGGCCGCCATCGCCGCCATGATGCGGAGGATACGCCGGTGCTGATCCTGGCGGTGCGGGCAGGGGCGGCCTGGCTGGTGGATATCGTTGAACATGGCATCGGCCATGCGGCGGTGTGGACGGATATCGCGCTGGTGGAAACGGTGCTGCGCAACTGGCCCGAGGCGGGGCTGGTGCATGTGCTGAAGCAGACCGATGGCTGCCACTGGCCGGAACTGTCGGCCGAGGAGATGCGCCGCCTGCGCGATGCCGGCATCCCCTACGAGCTGTGCGTCGACGGGCTGGTGATCCAGCCGGAGGGGATGAGCGCCAGTGGCGTTTCCGGCCGGCTTGCCCACGCCGTTACCGCGCTGACCCGCGCCCTGCGCCAGCTGCAGGCGGAGGCCGAGGCAGGCGAGGGGCCGCTGGTGCATTGGCTGGGCCATGTGGGCCTGCCGGGGCGGCCGGCCGAATGGCAGGTGGCGATCAATGCCAGCGCGCTGGTGGTGTGGCGGCCGGGCAGCCCGCGCGTTACGCTGATGCGCTGGCGGCCCTAGAAGGCAGCAGTAGTGGCTTTGGGGGTGGTAAAGACCCCGCGCCCTCTTGACGGCCCGCGCCAAACAGGGGAGTGGCGCAGGCCATGCCGCCGCTGCCGATCAGGCCTTGACGCGGACAAGCCTTTCTCACCACCCTCGCGCGTACGTGTGAGGCAACAGAAAAACCGGGGCTATGCAACTCGTTATCGTCGAATCCCCCGCCAAGGCGAAAACCATCGAGAAATATCTCGGCAAGGACTATCGCGTGCTGGCCTCTTATGGCCATGTGCGCGATCTGCCGGCCAAGGATGGCTCTGTGCGGCCCGACGAGGGCTTTGCGATGGATTGGGAGCTCTATGGCGACAAGCAGGCGCGCGTGCGCGAGATCGCCGAGCTGGCCAAGGAAGCTGATCGCCTGATCCTGGCGACTGACCCTGACCGCGAGGGTGAGGCGATCAGCTGGCATGTGCGCGAGCTGCTGGCCAAGCGCCGGGCGCTGCCCAAGGCGGTGGAACGGGTGACCTTCAACGCCATCACCAAGGATGCGGTGACCACGGCGATGAAGCACCCGCGCGAGCTGGATCAGGATCTTATCGATGCCTATCTGGCGCGCCGCGCGCTGGATTATCTGTTCGGCTTCACGCTCTCGCCGGTGTTGTGGCGCAAGCTGCCGGGGGCCAAATCGGCCGGCCGCGTGCAATCGGTGGCGCTGCGCCTGATCGTCCAGCGCGAGCGCGAGATCGAGCTGTTCCGCCCGCAGGAATATTGGCAGGTAGTGGCCCGGCTGATGCAGGATGGCACGGAATTTTCCGCCCGCCTGGTGCAGTTCGAGGGGCAGAAGCTGGAGAAGCTGTCGCTGGGCGAGGAAGGCATTGCCCTGCGCGCCAAGGCGGCGGTGGAAGCCGGCGCCTTCCGCGTGGAAGAGGTGGAGACCAAGCCTGTCCGCCGCAATCCGCAGCCGCCCTTCACCACCAGCACGCTGCAGCAGGAAGCGGCCCGCAAACTGGGCTTTTCGGCCAGCCACACGATGCGCGTGGCCCAGCATCTCTACGAGGCGGGCGCCATTACCTATATGCGTACCGATGGCGTGCAGATGGACCCTTCGGCCATCTCTGCCGCCCGGGCCGAGATCACCGAGCGGTTTTCGGGCCATTTCTGCCCGGAAAAGCCCCGCCACTACGAGACCAAGGCCAAGAACGCGCAGGAAGCCCACGAGGCGATCCGCCCCACCGATTTCGGGCGTGACAGCTACGGCAGCGGCGATGACGCGCGCCTCTATGAGCTGATCTGGAAGCGGGCGCTGGCCAGCCAGATGGCCTCGGCCGCGCTGGAGCGCACCAGCATCACCCTGCGCGATGGCACCGGCCAGCACGCCCTGCGCGCCACCGGCCAGGTGGTGAAATTCCCCGGCTTCCTCGCCGTTTACGAGGAAGGGCGCGACCAGAAGGGCGAGGACGACGACGACAGCGGCCTGCTGCCCGCCATGGCGAGCGGTGACATGCCCGCCAAGCAGGGCGTGGAAGCCAGCCAGCATTTCACCCAGCCGCCGCCGCGCTATTCGGAAGCCAGCCTCGTCAAGCGGCTGGAGGAGCTGGGCATTGGTCGGCCCTCCACCTATGCCGCCACGCTGCAGGTGCTGAAGGACCGCGCCTATGTGCGCACCGAGAAGAACCGCTTCTTCGCCGAGGAAACCGGCCGCCTGCTGACCGCCTTCCTCGAACGCTTCTTCCCGCGCTATGTGGCCTATGAGTTCACTGCCGGCATGGAAGAGGAGCTCGACGATGTTTCGGGCGGGCGGGCCGAATGGCGCGCGGTGCTGGAAGCGTTCTGGCGCGATTTCAAGCCGAAGTCTGACGAGGTGATGGAGAAGAAGCCCTCGGAAGTGACCGAGGCGCTTGATGAATTCCTCTCGGACTATCTGTTCCCGCCGAAGGAGGATGGCAGCGATCCGCGGGCCTGCCCGCAATGCGACGGCGGGCGCCTGGCGCTGCGCGGCGGGCGCTATGGCGCGTTCATCGCCTGCTCCAACTACCCGGAATGCAAGTTCACCCGCAAGTTTGCCCAGGCCGGCGGCAGCGGTGATGCCGGCCAGGAAGGCGAGCTGGGCAAGCATCCGGAAACCGGCGAGCCGATCCTGCGCAAGGCCGGCCGCTTTGGCCCCTATATCCAGATGGGCGATGGCGAGGGCAAGAAGATGGCCTCCATCCCCAAGGACATCGGCGAGCTGACGGTGGACTGGGCGGCCAAGCTGCTGAGCCTGCCGCGCACCATCGGCCAGCATCCGGAAACGGGTGAGCCGATCACCGCCAGCATCGGCCGCTATGGCCCCTATCTGGCGCACAAGGGCAAATATGCCCGGCTGAAGAGCACCGCCGAAGTGTTCGACACCGGCATGAACATGGCCGTGGCGCGCCTGGCCGAAGCGGCCAATGGCGGCGGCCGCGGCCAGCGCACGCCGGCAGAGCCGCTGAAGACCTTTGGCGCCCATCCCACCAGCGGCGGCGAGATCAAGCTGCTGGCGGGGCGCTATGGCCCCTATGTGACCGATGGCACCACCAACGCCACCCTGCCCAAGGACAAGGACCCCGCAGCGCTGAGCGCCGAGGAAGCCATCGCGCTGATCGACGAGCGGGCCGCCAAGGCTCCGGCCAAGGGCAAGAAGAAGGCGCCGGCCAAGAAGGCTCCGCCCAAGAAGCCTGCGGCCAAGAAGGCCGATGGCGAGGCCAAGCCGGCGGCCAAAAAGGCGCCGGCCAAGCGCAAGGTGGCCGCCGCCGGGGAATGATGAAAAAGGCGCGGGGGGCTTGCCTGCCCTCCGCGCCTTTTCTTCAATGGATCTGGGCGATGGCCGGCTGCACGCCCTTGTAGCGATAGACGAGGAAATCGCGCCAGCCCACGCTGGTATAGGCCACCACCTTGTAGTCGCGGCGCAGGGCCTGGAAGATGGCATAGCGCGCCGGCCAGTTCACCGGCAGCGACGAGGGATAGACGCTCATCACCACCACCTGCGGGTGGGTGGACATGATGCGGGCGATCTCGTCATCCACATTCACGCCCAGGGCCTTGGCATCCACCATGCCGTTCAGATGGTTGGGGAAGACAAAGCGCGTGGTGAAGCAGGCGCCCGACTTCAGATACAGCACCGGATCGCCCTCGTTGATATAGGCGCAGCCATCGCCGCGTTCGGCGCGGATGAGATCGGCCAGATGATCGAGCTGGGCGCGGGTGCCGTGGTGGTTCACATTGTAGGTGGTGACGATCGCGGCGGCCAGCGTGCCGATCACCGCCAGCAGCACGGTGGGCCACAGATAGGGCCGGGCCCGGCCCAGCGCGGGCGCTGCCAGCACCAGCAACGGCACCAGCAGCGGCGCCACGTAATGATCATACCACGTGCCGAAGACGAGGAAGCCAAGGAAGGCTGCCAGCCCCCAATAGCGCAGGAAGCCGATCGCCAGCGGATTGTTGCCGGTGACCGGCGGAAACCGGCCCGGCGCCCAGAACAGGGCGATCCACACCGGGATCAGCGCCAGCATTTCCTTCGTCAGCCGCCACAGCGAGCCGAGGAAATCCTCGTGCCGGTCGAAGATCGACAGGAAATTGGCCTGCACATAATCGGCCCCGTGGCCGATCGCGGCATAATAGGCCAGCGCCACAAGGCCCGGCAGCAGCGCCGTGAAGGCCCAGAGCACGCCTGTGCAGAACACCTTCAGCCGGCTCCAGCCCATCGCCCGGCCATGCGCCATCAGCGCCATGCCAAAGGCCGCGCCCTCGAAGATCACCGTATATTTGATCTGGATGGCAAGGCCCAGCACCAGCATCAGCCCCAGCCCGCCCCACACCAGCCGCCGCGCCGACGCAGAGCCCAGGATGTTCACCATGCCCAGCGCCGAAAGCGCCACCAGCAGGTTGTAGAACACCGGCGCCTGGCCGCCGAAGCAGAAATAGGCGGAGAGATAGAGCTGATAGCCAACGCCTGCCCAGAACGCGCCGGAGGAGGGCGCGATCATCCGCGCCATGCGGAAGATCGCCAGCGAGGTGGCCACGGTGAAGGCCAGCGCCACCAGCTGATATTGCACGATGCCCTCGCCGCCCAGCAGGCGGATGGCGCCATAGAGCAGGAACAGGCCGATGGGTTTTCTGTCCCAGATATCGATATAGGGCAGCTGGCCATGCAGCATCCGATCGCCCACGAGCAGATAGAACTGCTCGTCGATATGGATCATCGGATAGCCCAGCGTGGCGCCGCGCAGCAGCAGCGCGAGAACCAGATAGGCCAACCCGGCGCGGGTCATCTCCGATGGCCACACGCGGGGAGCAGCTGCGGTGCGGCGCTGGCTTGCGGCGCTTTCCATCCCCAGAACCCTGTGGGGCAAGGCCGCGATGAATTCGACCATTTATGCGATCTCCGAAAGCACATGTCGCCCGGCAGGCCCCCCCAGGCCAACCAACGCGCGCCGCGTGCCCCCACGCATGCGGCAAGAGCCGCGGTTAGACAAGGTTAATTGCCGGTGCATTTCGCCCTTGTCGCGGAAAGATTGCAGGCAGGCGCGCAGGTCAGCGCACCCAGTCAAGCCCGATCTCCTCGTAGATCTCGCGGCTGTCGGCCCAGGCCTCGTCCACCTTCACATGGAGGAAGAGATGCACCTTCACGCCCAGCAGGCTGGCCAGCTCGGTGCGGGCCGCCTCGCCGATCGCCTTGAGGCGGGCGCCGCGCTTGCCCAGCACGATGGGCTTCTGGCTGTCACGCGCGATGACGATCTGCTGGTGGATCTCCACCGAGCCATCCTTGCGGGTGCGATAGCTTTCGGGCCGCACGGTGCTGTCGTAGGGCAGTTCGTCGTGCAGCTGGCGATAGAGCTGCTCGCGGGTGATCTCGCAGGCCATCAGCCGCTCCGAGGCATCCGACACCTGATCTTCCGGATAGTGCCAGGGGCCCTGCGGCATCAGCGCAGCAAGGCGCGTCTTCAGCTGGGCCACGCCATCCTGCGTGCTGGCCGAGATGAAGAACACCTCGTCGAACGGCACCGCCTGGGTCAGCTCCTGGGCCAGCGCCAGCAGCGGTTCCTTGGCGGTCAGGTCCACCTTGTTCAGCACCAGCAGCTTGCGCTCGCGCCGGTGAGCCAGCGTTTCGAGGATGGGCGGCAGATACTCGCGGTTCTTCTTGGCGGCATCCACCACCAGCAGGATCGCATCGGCTTCCTCGGCGCCTTCCCAGGCGGCGTTGACCATCGCCCGGTCGAGCCGGCGGCGCGGCGCAAAGAGGCCGGGCGTGTCGGCCAGGATGATCTGGGCGTTGGCGCTCTCGCTCTGTTCCAGCGCGATGCCGAGGAGGCGCGCGCGGGTGGTCTGCGCCTTGGGCGAGACAATGGCGACCTTCTGGCCGACCAGCGCGTTCACCAGCGTGGACTTGCCCGCATTGGGCGCGCCGATCACGGCCACCAGGCCGCAGTGCTCGGGCAGGCCCGAAGGAGG
Source organism: Novosphingobium sp. (assembly GCA_035653915.1). Taxonomy (GTDB): domain Bacteria; phylum Pseudomonadota; class Alphaproteobacteria; order Sphingomonadales; family Sphingomonadaceae; genus Novosphingobium. The sequence continues at coordinate 12,505 of DASRYE010000193.1, forward strand.
GGGGGGAAGGGAAATATCAGTCATCCGAAGCGCCTCAGAAATTCAACGGCGGCAAGGGTTTCGGCTTCCTGCTTGGAAGCGCCGGTGGCTTGTGTCTCGCCCACATTGCGGACAGCGACAGCCACCGTGAAACGGGCTGCATGATCAGGGCCTGAACGATCCACCAGCCGATATTCCGGCATGGCGCGGCGATTGCCCGCGGCCCATTCCTGCAGCGCCGATTTGGGGTGCTTGGACTGGCCCGCCTTGCCGCCGAACACATCGGCCCACAACCGCCGCACGATGGCGCGGGTGGGCTCGAAGCCAAGAGTGAGGAAGCTGGCGCCGATCAGCGCCTCCATCACATCGCCCAGAATATTGTCGGAATCCGCGCCGCCATCATCGCGCGCCTGCTTGCCCAGGCGGATGTGGGGGCCAAGCCCGATCTGGCGGGCAACGCCCGCGCAAGTGGCGCGCGAGACCAGCACGTTCAGCCGCTGCGACAGGCGCCCCTCGGCCTCGCCCTCGGTCTCGAACAGCCAGTCGGCGATGACCAGGCCCAGCACCCGGTCGCCCAGGAATTCCAGCCGCTGATAGTCGCGCGTCTCGCCCAGGCTGCCATGGGTGAGGGCCGAGAGCCAGTGCGGCGAGGCCGGCAGCGCGCCGCCGACGATCCCTTCCAGCAGCGCCTGCGCCGCCTCATCCAGGGCGCGCGGAGACAGCGAGAGCTTGCCGCTCAAAACAGGCCCCCGATGCGGCGCCAGCGCGCCGAGGTGAACCACGTCCACGGCGCATACCACTGCGCGCCGCCATCGGTGGACCACATGACGATGGTGGCCCGGCCAACGAGATTGGCCTGCGGCACCATGCCGATGCCGCCTTCGATCGTGGAGAAGCGGCTGTCCATCGAATTGTCGCGGTCATCGCCCATCAGGAACAGGCTGCCTTCGGGCACCAGATAGGGGGGCGTGTTGTCCTGCGGGGTCTGCTCGAGGTCGAGCACGTTGAAGCTCTTGGCCGGGCGGCCGTCCTCGGCGGGCAGCGTCTCGCGATATTGCGGATAGCGGCAGACATGCCTGCCATTGGGGCTGCCATCGGGCTTCACCACCTCATAGTTGAGGCCTTGCGTGTAATGCGGCTGATAGCAGCTGGTGTTGGCCGAGACGGCGATCTCGAAATCCTCGATCTTCACCTTGGGAATGGCCTTGCCGTTGAGATAGAGCACGCCGTTCTGCATCTGCACGATATCGCCCGGCAGGCCGATCACGCGCTTGATCCAGTCCTGCTCGTTGGCGGGCGGGGCCTTGAAGATCACCACATCGCCGCGCACCGGCTGATGGGCCAGCATCCGCCCCGGCAGCAGCGGCACCGAAAAGGGCAGCGAATAGCTGGAAAAGCCATAGGGCCATTTGGCCGCCAGCAGATAATCGCCGTTCACCAGCCGGGGCAGCATCGATTCGGAAGGGATGTTGAAAGGCGAGAAGATGAAGCTGCGGAACACCGCCACCAGCACCACCAGCTTCAGCAGGAAGACGAGGAAGCTCTCCTCCTTCTCCTTGCGCGCGGGGGCGGCAGGCGCGGCGGGCCCTTCGGCGCGGGCAGGGCTGTCGGCGGGGGGCGGTGTCGCAGGCTCGGTCATGCTCGCGTCCTTGGGCGAGGGGTGGGGGCGCCGTCAAGCCTGTGTGCGGCATTTGCGCGGGGAAGTGGCCGGTTTCGGGGCAGGCGGTGGCCCCTTGGGGCACAATCGCGCCCGGCAGATATTCGTATGGGGCGGCCGGGGCGGAGCAATCTGCCGCTTGGCCCGGGCGCGCGGGCAGGG
>DASRYE010000194.1:0-9161 GCA_035653915.1 Novosphingobium sp.
ATCCTGATAGCGGCTGCTTTCGGTGGCAATGGCGCTCAGCAGCACGGTCGGACTGTCGCCCAGCGGCCAGGCGCCGGCCACATCGATGAAGGCCGGCGGGCTGGTGAAGCGATCATACAGCCAGGCGCCGAAGGGCGAGACCGGGCGCAGCCGATCGGCCAGTTCGGCCACGGAAAACTGCATCTGGCGATAGGCCGCCTGCGGGATCTGCCAGAGCGGCACGGCCGATTGCTCGATCACCGCGCGGGCCGCGGCGATATCGGCCGAAAGGTTGTATTCCCAGCCGCCCGCCGGATAGGTGCCGCCGCCAATCCAGATCACCCGCATGCGCCCGGCAATCGCCGGCTCCAGCCGCAGCGCGGCGGCCAGGTTGGTGAGCGGGCCGCCGCAAGTGAACACCAGCGGCAGCTTGTCCTCCCGCATCGCCTCGGCCACGATCGCCCGCGCCGCGGCAGACGGCTCGGGCGCAGCGGCATTCAGCACCTCGCTGCCGGCCACCACCGGCGGCGGCGCGGCAATGCCGGCGCGGCGGATCAGCTCTGCGGCAATGTCGGCGCCGATGGCCGCGCTGCGTTCGGGCGCCACCGCCCCCATCAGCTGGCGATCCAGCGCCGAGGCGGTGACCAGCACGGTGCGCGTTTTGGGCGTGAGCAGTTGATGGGCCAGCGCCACCAGCCCATCGGGATCGCCGGCGAAATCATTGTCGACAATCACCCGCGCCGAGGGGCGCTGCGGCACCGCCCGATAGGCCGCCGCGCGCACCGCCGGGCCCATCGCCGCCCCTGCGGCCGCCAGCGCCGCGCCGATGCCGAAATCGCGCCGTGAAACCATTCCGTCTCTCCCATATTCTAATTTATCATACAATATGGCCCGGCATCGGAAAAGGCAATGTCTCCCGATAGATCCACCCCGCAGATGGCGGCGCAGTCAGCCGCCGTTCACGCAGGCTATCGTATTATTGCTTATTGGTTCGCACGTGGCTTGGCGGCACACAGAATGCATGCCTCCGCCCGCACGACAGGGAACGCAATCCGGACGGATCAGGGAAGGAATCGCGCATGAAAAAGATCCTTGCCAGCCTTATCGCCGTGGCCGCGCTGGCGCTTACGCCGGCGGTGGCTGAGGCCCAGCATGGCGGTGGCGGTGGTGGCCACGGCGGTGGTGGCGGCGGAGGCGGTGGCTTTCACGGCGGCGGCGGTGGCGGTGGCGGCGGTTTTCGCGGCGGCGGCGGGGCTGGCGGTGGCGGCTATCGCGGCGGCGCGGGCGGCGGCTGGCATGGCGCGCCCGGCGGCGGCTGGAACGGTGGCGGCTGGCGCGGCGGCGGTGGCTGGCGCGGTGGCGGCTGGGGCGGCGGCTGGGGCTGGGATGGTTGGGGCTGGGGCTGGCCCGGCTATTATCTCGGCTATTACGGCGATCCGTGGTTCTGGGATTATCCGGCCTATCCCTACTATTATTACGATTATCCGCCCTATCCGGCCTATGCCGAGGAAGCGGCGCCCATGGCCGTGCCCGGACAGACCACGGCGGCCCCGCCGCAAACCTGCGGCCGCTGGCTGTGGAGCGACACCGACAGGCAATATCACTGGATGACCAATGGCTGTAACTAGAGACCGCAAGATCGCTCGGGGCCTCCTGGCCGCCGCCTGCCTCGCCGCACTGGGGCTGGCCGGCGACGCCTGGGCCCAGCAGGGCTATGGCCCCGCCTCCGCCTATGGCGCCTCTGGCAGCACCACGCCCGAGGCGGCGATGCGCGCGCTGCACGAGGCGCTGCACCTGTCGGCCCAGCAGGAGCCGGCCTGGCAGGCCTATCGCGCCCGCGCGCTGCAGGCCTCGCAGGCGCAGGGGCGCCAGCAGGCCGCCGCCCGCCTGCTGCCCACGCTGGATGCGCCCCACCGCATGGATCTGGTGGAAGCGGAAATGCGCGCCGAACTGGCCGAGCAGCACAATCAGGCGCAGCTGGTGAAGGCGCTTTACGCGCAGCTTTCCCCCAACCAGCGCGCCATCTTCGACCAGCGCACCCTGCCCCGGCAGAGCGGCCAGTAAACCCTGTCTAAAGCGCGCGGAACATCACCAGCGCATCCACAAAACCGGCTGTCGGGTGGCAGAACGCCTCCGGCAGCCGGCACAGGATGGCAAAGCCCATCCGTTCCCACAGGCGCACCGCCCGCGCATTGCTGCTGACCACGAAATTGAACTGCATGGCGCGAAAGCCGCGCGCCCGCGCCTCGTCCAGCGAATGAGTGCACATGGCCGCGGCCACGCCCCGCCCGCTGGCGGCCGCTGCCGTCATATAGCCGCAATTGGCCACATGGGCGCCGCCGCCCGCCTGATTGGCGCGCAGATAATAGGTGCCCAGGATCTCGCCCGCTTCCTCGGCCACGAAGGTCGCCCGGTCTGCGCCCAGCCAATAGGCCAGCGCGTCGGCCTCGCGCATCTGCGGATCGAGCGCATAGGTGCCGCCCTCGCGGATGGTGGGCATCAGGATGGCGGCAATGGCGGGCGCATCGGCGGCGGTGGCGGGGCGGATCTGCATGGCGCCTGCCTTAGGCCCCGCGCCCAGGCCGCCGCAAGCCTTCAGATCGGCAATTGCGCGCCCACCTTCACCCTGTCGAGCACCACCATCGAGCGATAGGAGCGCACCATCTCATTGTCGGCGAACAGGCGCGAGGAGATCGCCTCGTAGGCGCCCAGGCTTTCGGCCACCAGAATGAGCACGAAGCCCGAGGCGCCTGTCACCCAATAGCATTGCTGCACTTCGGGTGCTGCGCGGAAGAAGGCCTTGGCGGCAGCCACCGTGGGCGAGCGGTCATCGCTCAGCGTCAGTTCCACCACCACGGTGATCGGCAGGCCCACCGCTGCCGGCTCCACCATGGCGGCGGTGCCGGCGATCACCCCTTCGCGCTCCATCCGGGCGATGCGCCGCTGCACCGCCGGGGCAGACAGGGCAATGCGCTCGGCGATCTCGCGCTGGGGGATGGTGGCATCCTGCTGCACCAGCCTGAGGATGGCCAGATCATGGTCGTCGAGACGGCGAGCGGGCATTGCGAAATCCTCTTCCCCGATGAGCGAAACTTGCGCGGGCGCCGCGCAATAAGAGCCCTCAACCCGCTTGTGGCGAGCTATACGCTATCACTCAAGCCCCCTTCCCCTGCCATGAATGACCGCCCCATGACCGAACGCAAGCCCCTCGATGCCCTTGCCGGCAATGCCATGCTGCTGCTCTGCCTGATCTGGGGCACGCAGCAGGTGGCGATCAAGCTGGCCGCGCCCGATATGAGCCCGCTGCTGCAGGTGGGGCTGCGCTCTGGCCTGTCGGCGCTGCTGACGCTGGGGCTGGTGCTGCGCGAAGGGGCGCTGGTCGACCTGTTCGGGCCCTATCTGCGCCACGGGCTGGCGGTGGGGGCGCTGTTCGGGCTGGAATTCGTCTGTGTGGGCGAGGGCTTGCGCCTTTCCAGCGCCTCGCATGTCACCATCTTTCTCTACACAGCGCCGGTGTTCGCCGCCCTGTGGCTGGGGCTGCTGCACCGCTCGGAACGGCTGCGGCCGGTGCAGTGGCTGGGCATGGCGCTGGCCTTTGGCGGCATTTTGCTGGCCTTTGCCGATAGCGGCGCGAGCGATGCGGCGGCCTATCCGCACATGCTGCTGGGCGATGCCCTGGCGCTGGCAGGCGGGTTGGCGTGGGCGGCCACCATGGTGCTGGTGCGCGCCGGGCGGCTGGCCGATGCGCCGGCCTCGATCACCCTGCTCTACCAGTTGCTGGGCGCCCTGGTGATGGCCTGCGCCATGGCCTTCCTGCTGGGCGAGAGCACGGTGCACCTGACCCTGCGTCTTGCCGCGGCAATGGCCTATCAGACGCTGATCGTCGCCTTCCTGTCCTATCTCGCCTGGTTTGCGCTGCTGCGCCACTATCTGGCCTCCAGGCTGGGGATCCTGTCGTTCCTCACGCCTGTGTTCGGGGTGCTTTCGGGCATTGCCGTGCTGGGCGAGCGGCTGGGGCCGGCCTTCATCGCCGGCGCGCTGCTGATCCTGGCCGGCATGCTGGTGGTGGCCCTGCCCGACCTTGTGGCGCCGCGCGCGCCCGCTCGCCCCGGGGCCCGTTCTGGCCATTAGCCAAACTACTGATCGCCATTAGCGGGCGGCGCAAGCCCCGGCCCGCCGCCAACGGCCGGCGGCAAACCGGCGAGAAACCGCGCTTCGCACCTGCACAACAGCCCGTTGGCCCCATCGCATGTGCAGCATGGCCGGTCCAGCCGCGGCGGCCTGGCCCGCGCGCCCTGCCCGCAAGCGCTATTGACCACAAGTGCGACACTAAGGTTACTTGCCTTCCGATCCAGACAAGCGACAGGGGTGGCGCGGCGGTGACGGCATTGATGAGGCCTTTTTCCCATTTTTCCGCAGTACATTGCCGGCAACCGGCAGAGGCCCGCGCATGAGCCCGGCCGCCCGGCCCGCCACCGGTGGCGACGAAACCCTCGCCCATTCGCTGCAGCCGCGCCATGTCACGATGATCTCGCTGGGCGGCATCATTGGCGCCGGCATCTTCGTCGGCTCGGGCGCGGCGATCCATCTGGCGGGCCCCTGCGTGCTGCTCACCTATGCGCTGTGCGGTTCGCTGGTCTTCGTCATCATGCGCATGCTGGGCGAGATGGCAGTGGCGCGGCCCGGGGTTGGCTCGTTCACCGGCTATGCGGCGCTGGGGCTGGGGCCGTGGGCGGGCTTTGTCACCGGCTGGCTCTATTTCTACTTCTGGGTCGTCACCATCGCGGTGGAAGCGATGGCGGGCGCCAACATGCTCACCGGCCTTGTGCCGCTGCCGGCCTGGGCGATCAGCGCCGGGCTGGTGGCGATCACCGCTTTCATCAACCTGCTGTCGGTGCGCACCTATGGCGAGTGCGAGTTCTGGTTCGCCGCGCTGAAAGTGGCCACGATCACCGGCTTCATCGCCGTGGGCGCGGCCTATATCTTCGGCTTCGGGCCGGGCGTGGGCCATCTGGCGGCGGTGTTTGCCGCCCATGGCGGCGCCATTCCGCTGGGCGCGGGCGCGGTGTTCACCGCCATTCCCGTCGTCATCTTCTCGATGATGGGCAGCGAGGTGGCCACGATTGCCGCGGTGGAAACCGAAAACCCCGCGCTCAACGTGGTGCGCGCGGCGCGCACGGTAACGATGCGCATCCTCTTCTTCTACCTCGGCTCGGTGGCGGTGATCCTGGCGATCCTGCCGTGGGATCAGGTGGTGCCCGGCTTCTCGCCCTTTGCCTCGGCGATGGCGGTGGTGCATGTGCCGGGGGCATCGGCCTTCATGCAGGTGGTGATCTTCACCGCGGTCGTCTCCTGCCTCAATTCGGCGGTCTATGTCACCTCGCGCATGCTGTTCGAGATGGCCCACCGGGGCGATGCGCCGGCGGCCTGCGGCCATGTTTCGGCCGCCCATGTGCCGGCCCGCGCGATCGTCCTTTCGGCCATTGCCGGCTTTGCGGTAGTGCTCACCTCGATCGTCTCGCCCACCCATGTGTTCGTGTTCCTGCTGCAAAGCTCGGGCGCGATCATCCTCATGGTCTACATGCTGATCGCGCTGAGCCAGATTGCCCTGCGCCGCAAGCTGGAAGCGGCCGACGAGCCGCTGCCGGTGAAGGTGTGGCTGTTTCCGGGGCTGAGCTATGCGCTGGTGGCGGGCATTCTGGCGGTGCTGGCGATGATGGCGCTGAGCCCCGATCAGGCCGAGCAGGTGGGGCTGTCGGCAGCGGTGTTCGCGCTGGCGCTGGCGGCCTATGGGCTGCGCCGCCGCGCCCGCCACCCGGCACCGGCCAGGCCCGCATGAGCTGATACCAGCCCCCTCGCCCGCCCCTGCGACCGGCGGCCGAGGCGCAACATATTTGCCAGTTACACAAGCATTGGGGAGTTTGTGACCATGACTGAAGCCTGCCGCCAACATTGGCCAACACCGCAAGGGCGCATCCGGCCCTAGCGCCCTTGCGGCCGGCCCGCCCGGCCCTTCCCTTCCGCTTCCTCCGATCCCTCGCGCGCAGTGCTGCGCGTGAAGGCTGGCGCGCGCCCGGCGATGAGGGCGCGCGCGCATTATCAAGCCAAAAACAAAAAGCGACCTCAGGAGCGAACACGCGAGGCCAGACTGCAACTGGCCGCATTGATGCAAAACATGGGGGTACACACATGCTTTCGACACGAAACCGATGGACCGTTTCGGCCGCGGCGCTGGCCATTGCCGCCTTTGCCGCCGACATCACGCCCGCCTGGGCCGAGGAAGCGGCATCGACAGCGCCAGACCTGAAGCCGCAGGGCGATATCGTGGTGACGGCCACCCGCCGTTCGGAATCGGCCAACAAGATCCCGCTCGCCATCCATGCGATGGGCGGCGACACGCTGAAAAGCCTCAACATCACCAGCCTTGATTCGCTAGTGGAGAACCTGGGCAATGTGCGCAGCGCCTCGCGCGGGCCGGGCATGTCCTCGATCTACATCCGCGGCCTGTCGACCGACACCGTCAGCTCGCAGTTTGCCGGCACGGTGGGCGCCTTCCCCAACGTCGCGCTCTATCTGAACGACACGCCCAGTTCGATGCCCGGCCGCAGCCTCGATATCTATCCGGTGGACATCCAGCGCGTGGAAGTGCTGGCCGGCCCCCAGGGCACGCTGTTTGGCGCCAATGCCATGGGCGGCGCCATCCGCTACATCACCAACAAGCCCGATCCCAGCAAATGGGCGGCCAATGTCACCGGCAGCGTTTCCTCCACCTATAATGCCGCCAGCAGCCAGGGGGTGAACGGCTTCATCAACATCCCGCTGGTGAAAGACCATCTGGCCCTGCGCGTAACCGCCTATGTCGATCATCAGGGCGGCTATATCAGCAATGTGCCGGGCACCTATCAGATGCCTTTCAACGGCAATGTGGGCGTGGCGGGCCAGTTGCCCACGGGCAATCCGGCGCTGGTGATCCGCGCGCTGCAATCCTGCGTGGGGGTCAGCAACTGCACCGGCTCCGGCTATACCGCGCCCATCCGCCAGTCGATCAGCAATGCCGCCTATGTGGGCAAGGATTACAACGCCAGCCAGTATCAGGGCGTGCGCGTGGCGCTGGGCTGGCATATCGACCCCGACTGGTCGATCGATGTGATGCACATGCGCCAGAAGCTGACCAGCGACGGCGTGTTCGATTATGAGCCGGGCGTGGGCGATCTGGCGGTGCAGAAATACAACCCCAACACGCTCGACGACACGTTCGACATGACGACGGTGGAAGTGGCCGGGCGCATCGGTGCGCTCAGCGTGCTCTATGCCGGCTCCTATGTGCACCACCATGCGGTGCAGAACGCCGATTATGCCAGCTATTCCAACGTCGGCCTCTATCTGCCCTATTACGAATGCGACAAGGGCGTTTACTACAACCACACCGCCAATGCCGGCAACACCTGCTACACGCCCAGCAAGCACTACACGGTGAACGACACCAACCGCCGCTGGACCAACGAGCTGCGCGTGGTCACCCCTGGCGACTGGCGCCTGCGCGGCACGGTGGGCGTGTTCTACGACGTCAACAAGATCTACGACAACACCGACTGGTATTATTCGCAGCCGGCCGCCGGCTACATCTATCCGCGCTCGGCCAATCCGGTGGTGAACCCCAACGATGCCAGCGTGAAGCCCGTCAACGATGCCTTCTTCAACGACACCTACCGGCGCGACAGCCAGTTCGCCGTCTATGGCGAGGCCTCGTTCGACATCATCCCCAAGAAGCTGATCCTCACCGGCGGCATGCGCTATTATTCGGAAAGCGCCTCGCTCACCGGTTCGTCGGATGGCAGTTTTGGCGGCGCGCGCGGGGTCTATGATCCGGCCACCGGCACCTATTCGGCCAGCGCCAACCCGCCGCAATATTACAACTACACCAATCTGGCGACCTCGCTGGCGGGCCTCTCTCCGGCGCATTACCACGGTGTGATCCCCAAGGGGAACCTGACCTACAAGTTCGATTCCGGCGCGCTGGTCTATGCCACCTATTCCGAAGGGTTCCGCCCCGGCGGCTTCAACCGCAAGCCCTGCAACACCAACACCGCCGCCTGCACGGCGCTGAAATATTATGTGCCCGATCAGGTGAAGAACTATGAGATCGGCTGGAAGGTGCCGCTGTTCCACCACCATCTGCAGCTCAACGCGGCGGCCTATATCGTGCGCTGGACGAATATCCAGATGTCGGTGTTCGACCAGAACATCTCGAACCAGACCTTCACCGCCAACCTGCTGGATGCGCGCATCCATGGCATAGAGGGCGATGTCTACTGGCGCCCGCTGCCCGGCTTCACCCTCACCAGCTCCTTCTCCTATAATGATTCCAAGGTGACCGGCTATCGCCAGAACGTCTCCACGCTGGTGCCGGTGGGCAGCCCGCTGGCGATGAGCCCGAAATTCCAGCTGACGAGCACCGCCCGCAAGGAATTCGACATGGGCAGGAACTACACCTCCTATATCCAGCTCACCTGGCACCATGTGTCCTCCAGCATCTCCTCGGATGTCTCGAACACCGACATCCGCTGGACGGGCGGCACCGTCACCTACAATGGCGTGACCGTGCATAATGGCGATTCCATCGTGCCGATCCCTGTCTCACTGCCGCAGGCCGGCTACGACACGCTGTCGGCAGCGGTAGGCGTGCACAAGGATGGCTGGGCGCTGGATCTGTTTGGCGAGAACCTCACCAATGCACGGCCAGAACTGTTCAAGAGCACCAGCGATGGCGAAACCCGCGTGACCACCTCACGGCCGCTGACAGTGGGCCTGCGCGCCTCCTTCACCTACTGACGGACCCTGCACCTCACCGGGGCGGCATCGGCCTGCCGGCGCCGCCCCGGCTTTTTTTGAGGGCACCCCCCTTCCTGCCCCTTGCGGCATTCCCTTCCTCCGGCAAGGATCGCCTCTGCCATGCCCAGCCAGACAGCCCCCCTCTCGCCCGCCGCCCCGCTGGAACAGGCGCGCACGCGGCTGGAGGCCCATGATTTTGCCGGCGCGGCCAGCCTGGCCCGGCAAGCGCTGGCGGCAGAACCGGCCCAGCGCGATGCGCTCTATCTGCTGGCCGTGGCGCAGCGCTATGGCTGCGATGCGGCCGGCGCCCTGGCCACGCTCGCCACGCTGGTGGAGCACCACCCCGCCTA
>DASRYE010000195.1:0-6129 GCA_035653915.1 Novosphingobium sp.
GGTGTTGAGCACGACGAGATCGGCCTCGTCCCCCTCTGCGGCCGGATGGAGGCCCTGATCGGCCAGCAGCTCGCCCATGCGTTCGCCATCATAGACGTTCATCTGGCAGCCGAAGCTTTTCACGCGATAGGTTTGGGGGGCAGGGGTGGGGCGCATAATCCGCCGGCCCATACGCCAATTGCGGGCGGATTTGAAGGGGGGAGTGGGCGGTGTGCGCCACTCCCCTCCCGGCAGTGCTCAGCTCCAGGTTGCCTCGGGTGGCAGGCTCATCAGGATGGCTTCCACATTGCCGCCGGTTTTGAGGCCAAAGATCGTGCCGCGATCGTAAACCAGGTTGAATTCCGCATAGCGGCCGCGCCATTCCAGCTGCCGGGCCTTTTCCGCCGGGCTGAAGGCCAGCCCCATGCGCCGGCGCACCAGCTGCGGGAAGATGGCGAGGAAGGTTTCGCCCACTGCCCGGGTGAAGGCAAAGTTGGCCTCCCACGCCTCGTCGTCGGCGCATTCGAGGTGATCGTAGAAGATGCCGCCCACACCGCGCGCCACCCCCCGGTGCGGGATGAAGAAATATTCGTCCGCCCAGGCCCGGAAGCGGTCGTAGTAATCCGCGCCATGGCCATCGCAGCAGGCCTTGAAGGCGGCGTGGAAATCGGCGGTGTCCTCGGCATAGGGGATCGGCGGGTTGAGATCCGCGCCGCCGCCGAACCACGCTTTGGTGGTGGTGAGGAAGCGCGTGTTCATGTGCACGGCGGGCACATGCGGGTTGGCCATATGCGCCACAAGGCTGATGCCGGTGGCGGTGAAGCCGGGGTTGTCCACGCTGGCGCCGTTGATGCTGGCGGCAAATTGCGGGCTGAAGGCGCCATGCACGGTGGAGATGTTGACGCCCACCTTCTCGAACACCTTGCCCTTCATCAGCCCGCGGGTGCCGCCGCCGGTGTCGCCGCCTTCGCTGCCCACGGCGTCGCGGGTCCAGGGGGTGTACTGGAAGGCGGCATCGCTGCCCGCCTCGCGCTCGATCGCCTCGAAGGCGGCGCAGATCGCATCGCGCAGCGCTTCGAACCAGTGGCGGGCGCGGTCGGTGTGGGCGGTCCAGTCGGTCAAGGCAGTCTCTCCATCGGCGTTGCCCGGCGCTTGCCATTGCCGGCGGCTTGCGGCAAGGGCGCTGGCATGGTTCGCCTTTCGTTCGCGCCGTTTTCCTTTGCCGGGCAGGAATGGGCCATGGCAGGCCCGCGCGCGCTGTATTGGCCGCAGGAGCGCGCCCTGCTGGTGGCCGATCTGCATCTGGAAAAGGCCAGCTGGTATGCCGCCGGCGGCCAGATGCTGCCCCCTTACGACAGCCGCGAGACGCTGGAGCGGCTGGGCGCGGTGGCAGCGGCGGCGGATGCGCGGCGGATTTTTTGCCTGGGCGACAATTTTCACGACGATGCCGGCCCCACCCGGCTGGAAGCGGGCGCGGCCGCGCTGCTGGGCGCCCTGGCACAGGGGCGCGAGCTGGTGTGGATTGCCGGCAACCATGATGCGCAGATGGCCGGCGGCCTGCCCGGCACTTGCGCGCCGCTGCTGGAAGTGGCCGGCCTGGCGCTTGTGCATGAAGCCCGGCCCTTTGCCCAAGGCCCGGAAATATCCGGCCATTTCCACCCCGCCCTCACGCTGGAGGCACGCGGGCGGCGGCTGCGCCGGCCCTGCTGCGTGGCCAGCGAAAACCGCCTGATCCTGCCCGCCTTCGGCGCCTTGACCGGCACAATGGCCGCTGCCGATCCGGCCATTGTGGCAGCGCTGCAGCCGGCGCGGGCGATCGATGCGCTGGTGGCGGTGGCAGAGCGGGTGGCGCGTTATCCATTATGGCGCGGTTAAGGCGGCGCGCGGCGCGAAAATTGCCCTTCCACGCTCTCGCGATTCGCTTTAAGAGCGCGCAAGTTCTGTAACCTCAGGAGATACGACTATAGCTCCCCCACCCCGGCGCATGATGGCGCCCCCCGTCAAGAGCGGGCCACGCTATAATGAGATGATCAACGTGCCCCGCGTGCGCGTGATCGACGACGAGGGCGAAAACCTCGGCATCCTCTACACGCGCGATGCGATCGCCCAGGCCTTCGAGGCCGGGCTCGATCTGGTCGAAGTGTCGCCCAATGCCGATCCGCCGGTGTGCAAGTTCCTCGATGTCGGCAAGTTCCGCTACGAGGCGCAGAAGAAGGCCAACCTTGCCCGCAAGACCCAGAAGACGCAGGAGATCAAGGAGATCAAAATGCGTCCGAACATCGACGATCATGATTATGACGTGAAGATGAAGGCCATGCAGCGCTTCATTGGCGAGGGCGACAAGGTGAAGGTGACCCTGCGCTTCCGTGGCCGCGAACTGTCGCACCAGCAGCTGGGCATGGATGTGCTGCGCCGCGTGCAGGAAGATATGGCCGAAGTGGCCAAGGTGGAAGCCTATCCGCGCATGGAAGGCCGCCAGATGCTGATGGTGCTGTCGCCCAAGTGAGGCGCTGAGGCCAAAGAGCTCTCCCCCGCTATTTCACGCCAACCCGGGGGAATCTACGAAGGGGCGCCGGCCAGGCCCTGGCAACAGGGCAGGGCTGGCGCCCTTTGTGCTGGCGGTGCTGGGGCGCGGCGGCTCTGCGCAAAAGAGGCGGCTCTGCGCAAAAGAAGCGCGAAAGGTTTCCCCGTCGCGCTTCTGTGTTGCTTTTTCCGGAAGGGCGCTGGCTTTATTTGCAGGCCTTATTTGCGGGAAGGCTGCTCGCCCCGCTCCAGCTTCACGCCGAACAGTTCCAGCCGGTGGTCCACCAGGCGATAGCCCAGCCTTTCGGCGATCTGGCGTTGCAGCGCTTCCAGCTCGGGATCGACGAATTCGATCACCGTGCCGTTTTCCACATCGATCAGATGATCATGATGGGCCTCGGGCGCGGCTTCGTAGCGGGCGCGCCCGTCGCCGAAATCGTGCCGGTCGAGGATGCCGGCTTCCTCGAACAGGCGCACGGTGCGATAGACCGTGGCGATCGAGATGCCCGGATCGATGGCCGAGGCGCGTTCGTGCAGCTTGTCCACGTCGGGGTGATCGGTGCTTTCGGAAAGCACGCGGGCGATCACGCGGCGCTGTTCGGTGATGCGCAGGCCCCGCTGGGCACACAGGGCTTCGATGTCGATAGGCCGATGCACGGGGATAAACCTTCAATTAAAACGCCGCGTCTCTATGGACGCGGCGCTATGGTTAGGCAACCGGGCTATGGGAGCAATCCGGTATAAAGGGCGATGCGGCCTTGCGGGGTGCATCGCCCGGCAGGCCATCAGGCCGCCTTGGGCTTGCGGCCACGGCGCGGGCCGGGCTTGCGGCCAAGGCCAATCTTCTTGGCCAGTTCGCGGCGCTTCTCGGCATAGTTGGGGGCCACCATCGGATAGTCGGCCGGCAGGTTCCAGCGCGCGCGATACTGTTCCGGGGTGAGGTTATAGTGCGTCATCAGGTGGCGCTTCAGCATTTTCAGCTTCTTGCCATCTTCCAGGCACACAATGTGATCGGGCTTGACCGAAGCGCGGATCGACACGGCCGGTTCCGGCGGGGTCTCTTCCACCGGGGCTTCCTGGCCCAGACCTGCCAGCGCGCCATACACATTGCTGATCAGCGTGGGCAGATCTTCCACCGAGACGCTGTTGTTGCTGACGTGCGCGGCGACGATGTCGGAGGTGAGAGTGATCAGCGTTTCGTTCAAATCGTTCTGCGGAATGCTCATGAGAGTGCCTCTTGCTTTATGCGACCCGTTGTTATCGTTAGTTGCCGCGATCCCGCCCTGATCGCCGCGGTTCTCTCATGTCGATTTCTGCGAAATATTCAAGTAGTATTTTACGCAATGTACCAAAGGGAGAAGTCGGTGCTCATCTGCCGGGGCGTTCTTTCATTCCCGTTCAGATACAGTACAGCTCAGAGTTATCGCATCGAGTCTCTCGCCATTTTGCGCCCGATAATAGCCCGCGCGGCGCCCGATAGGGGCAAATCCGAGGGTGCGATAAAGTTGTTCTGCCTTATTGCCCGCCCTTACTTCGAGCAGCATGCGCCGGATGCCGGCAGACCTTGCCTGCGCCAGCACATCTTCAAGCAGGCGCCGCCCCAGGCCTTGGCGCTGCCAGGCCGCATCTATGGCAAACAGCAGCAGTTCGGCCTCGTCGAACAGGCTGCGCACCAGGGCAAAGCCGGCCACCGCCGCCCCCGGGTCCGGCGCGCCGCCCTCTGGCCCGATCAGGAAATAGGCGCAATAACCGCTGGATAGCGCGCTTTCCACCTGCGGCCGGGTCCACGCCTCGCCCCAATGCGGCTCGAAGGCGCTGGCCATCACCGCCATGATCCGATCGATATCTTCCGGGGCAATGGCGGGCATGGTCATGGAAAAAACGCTCAGGCCGGCAGCACGCCGCCCGGCAGGCGCGCATCCGGCGCGCGGCCATAAAGCGGCTCGGTTTCGGCGGTGAACAGGGCGGCCGGCAGGGCCATCAGCGCCCGGGCATCGGGCCACAGGGGCAGGGCGGTGCCCTGCCCGGGCATTGGGCCGCGCCTTGCCACCAGCGCTTCGGCCTCGCTGCCGGCCACCAGCGGCGTAGTGTCCACAGCCGCGATTTCAGGCTTTTGCGAGGCAAGGGGGCCAGCGGGCAGGCCCGCGCTGTCAAAATTTTGCACGAACCATTCGCCATGGCCACCCGTGGTGGCCACCAGCACCGGCGTTGCGGGCACTTGCGCCTGCGCCATGGCGGCAATCAGCGCCAGCGTGGGATAGCCGGCAAGCTCTGCCTCCCAGGCCAGCGCCAGCGCGCGGGCGGCGGCAAGGCCAATGCGCACGCCGGTGAAGCTGCCCGGGCCCCGGCCCACGGCAATGCGCTGCGCCTGGCCCTTGCCGGGCAGGGCGGCGATCATCGGCACCAGCGCTTCGGCATGGCCGCGGCCCAGCAGGCGCCAGTCACCCGCGACCAGCCGGTCGCCCTCGAACAGCGCCACCGAGCAGGCCTGGGTGGTGCATTCGATGGCCAGCGTGCGAGGTGGGGCGCTGCTCATGCGCTCAGTGGCCCGGCTCAGGCCGCGCGCACTTCCGTCACTTCGGGCACATAATATTTGATAAGGCTTTCAATGCCGTTCTTCAGCGTGGCCGAAGAAGAGGGGCAGCCCGAACAGGCCCCCTGCATCTGCAGATACACAATGCCTTCGCGAAAACCGCGATAGACGACATCGCCGCCATCATTGGCAACGGCGGGGCGGATGCGGGTTTCGATGAGATCCTTGATCTGCTCGATGATGTCGGCATCGGCAGGGTCGTCGCCCGGCACGGCCTCGTCCGCTTCGGCGGGAACGGCGATGCCGGCCGCGCTGCCGCCTGCAAACAGCGGTGCGCCCGAAACGAAATGATCGAGCAGCACCGAGACCACCTGCGGCTTCAGCGCCGCCCAGTCGCTGCCCGGCCCGGCGGTGACGGAAATGAAGCTCTGCCCGAAGAACACCGAGGTGACATCGCCCAGCGTGAACAGCGCTTCGGCCAGCGGCGAGGCAGCGGCAGCCTCCTCGTCGACGAACTCGCGCGTGCCGGCCACCATCACCTGCTGGCCGGGCAGGAATTTCAGCGTGGCGGGATTCGGGGTGGTTTCGGTCTCGATGAACATAAGGCCCATGTAGGCATTCGCGGGGGAGGGTCAAGGGGCGGCGGGGCTCGGAAATGGAGGCATTAATGGAGGCATTGGCGGCTGCGCTGCGGGCTGGGGCATGGCATGGGGCAGGGATGCTGGAACTGATCTCGCTGCATGTGCCCAAATGCGCCGGCTCGTCCCTGCGCGCGGCGCTGGCGGCGGCCTATGCGGGCGCCGGCGAAGGCGCCTTCTGGGCCGATTATGCGGACAGGCCCGGCAATCCGGCCAGCGCCTTCCAGCTGGATCCGGCCGGCTATCACGCGGCGATGGCGGGCTGGGCGCCGCCGGTGGGCGCGCGGGCGGTGCATGGCCATTTCCACCCCGGCAAATATCGGCGCCACGGGGCAGGGGCGCTGAAGGCGGTGTTTTTGCGCCATCCGGTCAGCCGGCTGATCTCGCATTATCGTTTCTGGCAGGCCTTGCCCCGCCATGGCCATCTGCTGCATGATTACATGCTGGATACAGGGC
>DASRYE010000196.1:0-8990 GCA_035653915.1 Novosphingobium sp.
AAAGCTCCTGCCCCCGCCAGCGCCACGCCGATGGGCCCGGCCTCGCCGGTGATGCTGGCCCGGGCATCGGCCACGTCCAGCGCCACATCGGGCAGGCCCCCGCCGGCACTGCTGCGCATGGCCAGCAGCCGGTCCAGCGCACCAAAGCCCAGCCGCCCGCCCTTGATGGCCCCGCGCAGCCGCACCCCTTCCAGCCGCAGCCGGGCGATCGCCGGCAGGCCCTGGCCAAACCCCGTGCCGATCTCGATCCGGCGGACATAGAGATCGGGATGGCTGGGATCGCCCAGCCTGAGGTCGGCCAGCACCGCGCCGCCAGGCCCGATCTCCTCGATGCGATAGGCCGCCTCCAGCCCCAGCCGCCGGGCCTCGCTGTCGATCAGATGGCGCGCGATTCCCTCGCGCTCGGCCCAGGCACAGCCCAGCGCCACAGCCATCACCCCCGCGCCCCACAGCCCCACGCGCAGCGCCTGCGGCCGATGCCCCTTGCCAGCCTGCCGGCCGGCCTGCATGCCAGCCTGCGCCGACGGATCCGCTTCTGCCTCGGTCATGGCGCTGTTGTTGCCGGCCTGCCCGCGAAAGGCAATGCCACGCGCGACCAATGCCCGCCTGCCAGCGGTAATCCGGCCGGCCCGGTTGCCGCAAGGGCCCGCCTGCGCTAGGAGCCTACCTGCCGAACAGGCCCCCCCTTCGCCCGGGGGCACTGCCTGTATGTTCCGCTGTGGGATGGGCGGCGGGAACTGTCTGGCGCATGGAAATGCCTTCAGCAAAAGCCGATTTTGCCGAACTGCTGCGCGTTTCGGCGCGAATCGGCTGTCTCAGCTTTGGCGGGCCGGCGGCGCAGATCGCGCTGATGCACCGCGAAATGGTGGAAGAACGCGGCTGGATCAGCGAGGAGCAATATCTCCACGCGCTCAACTTCTGCCACCTGCTGCCCGGCCCCGAGGCCCAGCAACTGGCGATCTGGATCGGCTGGAAACGGCATGGCGTGCCGGGCGGGCTGGTGGCGGGGCTGCTTTTCGTCATCCCCGGGGCGCTGGTCATTCTGGCGCTGTCGGTGCTGTATGGCATGGCGGCGCAACTGGCGTGGTTTGCCGCGCTGTTTCTGGGCATCAAGGCGGCGGTGCTGGCGATTGTGGCGCAGGCGCTGCTGCGCCTTGCCACCCGCGCGCTGGCAACGCCGCTGCGCAAGGCGGCAGCGGCCGCTTCTTTCCTGGCGCTGTGGCTGTTCAACGCGCCCTTTCCGCTGCTGGTGGCCGCCGCGGCGCTGGCCGGCTGGCTGGCCGCGCGGCTGCGACCGGCGCTGCTGGGCCTGCCCGCCCTGCCCGCTGCCAGCACCGCTCCCGGCACGCCCCCGCCCTGGCGCGCCAGCCTGCGCGCGGCGCTGGCGGGCGCGGTGCTGTGGGCCGCGCCCCTGGTGGCGGTGCACCGGCTGCTGGGGCCGGGGCATGTGCTGTGGCGCATTGGCCTGTTCTTTTCCAAGCTGGCGGTGGTCAGCTTTGGCGGGGCCTATGCGGTGCTGGCCTATATGGCGCAGCAGGCGGTTTCCGCGCAGCACTGGCTTTCAGCCGCCGAAATGGCCGACGGGCTGGGCCTTGCCGAAACCACGCCCGGGCCGCTGATCATGGTCACGCAGTTTGTCGGCTATCTGGCGGCCTATCGGGCGCCGGCGCCGTTCAGCCCGCAGGTGGCCGGGCTGCTGGGGGCGGGGCTGGTCACCTGGGTCACGTTCACGCCGTGTTTCCTGTGGGTCTTCACCCTTGCCCCCTGGATCGAGCGGCTGGAGCGCGCGCGCCAGCTGCAGGGCGCGCTGGCGCTTGTCACCGCGGCGATCGTCGGGGTGATCGGCCATCTGGGCAGCTGGTTTGCGCTGCAGGTGCTGTTCCGCCAGCTGCGCCCGGTGGCGCTGGGGCCGGCCCACATCACCCTGCCGGTGGCCGCCAGCTTCGACTGGCGCGCCGGGCTGATCGCGCTGGCCGCCGCCTGGCTGGTGCTGCGCGGCCGCTGGGGCCTTATCCCGGTGCTGGCGATGGCAGCGGCGGCCGGCTGGCTGCTGGCCGCCCTGCCCGGATAAGGGCCCCCCGGCGCCCGGCTCAGGCCTCCACCAGCCCGGCCACCGAATAGGTGATCGGCTGCTGGCGAGTGGCGAGGAATTCTTCCAATGTCTCGCCGCGGAAGCTGGCATAAAGCTCGGGATTGGAGAGGCCGAGCACGGCCGCCATCTTCTCCAGCACGAAGAAGCTGACCCCGCGCCGCACCATCTCCAGCCACTGGTGGCCCTTCACCAGCGCGCATTCCTCCGCGCTCAGCCCGAATTGCGCGGCCAGCCCGTCGAAATCGCCGAGGAAGCGGGCGCGGTGGGCCGGCTCGATCAGCCGGTGGAGGAAATCGTTGAGGCGATAGTTGGCCAGGCTGCGCTCCAGCGTGAAGGGATGGGTGCCCGGCACATTCTGCGCGCCCTCCAGCTCATAGCCGATATGGGCGCGATAGGCTGCATTGGCGGCCTCATCGGGCGCGGTGCCGGTATCCTCGAACACCAGCGTGGCGATGTTGGTGACCGATGGCGCATAGGTGGCCCGGTGCGTGCACCGCACCTTGTCGGACAGGGCCCCGCGCATGATCAGCCACATGATCACCTCGGCCCCTTCCATGCCGCCCAGCAGCGCATATTCGGCCAGGCGCATCTCCACCAGCTTCTCCGGCGCGCTTTCCAGCAGGTCGAGGAATTCCTCGTCCCAGGCCGGGTTGAGGAAGCCGGCGCGCTCGCCATGCACCTGATGCGACAGGCCCCCGGTGGCCATCACCGCCACCCGCAGATCTTCCGGATAGCTCTCGATCGCCCGGCGCAGGCTCTTGCCCAGCTTGTAGCAGCGCCGCGCATTGGGGATCGGCAGTTGCAACACGCCCACCTGCAGCGGCACGATGGCGCCCTGCCAGGGCCCTTCCGCATCGGCCAGCATGCCCAGCGGCGAGAGGCAGCCATGATCGAGCGGCTTGCCCTGGAAGAAGCTCATGTCGAACTCGTCGGCCACCAGCGCCGCGCCGATATGGCGGGCCAGCGCCGCATGGGCCCGCGCCGGCGCCACCGCCCGCGCGCCGCCGCCCTCGTCAGCGGCCACATATTGGTCGTCTATGCCCAGGCAAAAGGCGGAATAATGGTCGAAGAAGAAGGAGGTGATGTGATCGTTGTAGATGGTGAAGATCACGTCGATCCGCTGGCGGCGCACCCATTCGCGGATCTCGGCAAAGCCGGCGAAGATCGGCGCCCAGGCGGGGTCGGCCTGTTTATGCGTGTCCTTGGCAAAGCCGATGGTGGGAGAATGCGAGGCGCCGATGCCGCCCACGATGATCGCCATGGAAGTATCCTTTCCCGAATGCGGTTGATGGCTTGCGGATAAGATGGCGCCGCATTGCGAACAATCTGGGTGATATGTAAGCTGCGTTCTCATATTGGAAACGATGAGGCACCCCATGCGCTGGCGGCTCGATGATCTGGAAGTGCTGTGCGCCATTGCCGAGGCGGGCGGCATCACCGGCGCGGCCCGCCGGCTGGATCTGCCCAAATCCACCGTCAGCAAGCTGCTCAGCCGGCTGGAGCAGGGGCTGGGCGTGCGGCTGATCGAGCGCAGTTCGCGCCGCGTGGCGGTGACCAGCGAGGGCGAGGCCTTCATCGCCCGCGCCAGCCTCATCCTCGACATGGCGCATGAGGCCGATGCGATGATGCAGGGGCTGCTGGCCGTGCCCACAGGCCGCGTGACGCTGGCCGCGCCCGCCGCCTTCGCCCGCGAAGTGCTGACGCCGCGCCTGCATGATTTTGCCCGGCGCTATCCGCAGATCCTGCTCGACCTCGTCGTCACCTCGCACCCGGCCGAGGGCATTGGCGAGCGCTGCGACATGGCGGTGGTGGCCGGCATGCAGCCCGATTCCAGCCTGTCGCAAAAGGTGCTGCTGGGCGGGCAGCTGATCTGGATCACCAGCCCCGCCTATGCCGCCGCCCACGATCTGGGCGGGCCCGGCGCGGAAGACCTCTCGCATCTGATGATCTGGGAAACGCGCTATGCCCGCCATGGCGTGGATGTGCATGAAGGGGGCCTGGCCCGCCACCTGCCGCTGCCGCGCAAGGCCATGCGGGTGAACGATCCGATCTGCGTGCGCGAGGCGGTGATCGGCGGCATGGGCGTCTCTTTCCTGCCCGAGCGCTATTGCATCGGCGCGCTGGCCGATGGCCGGCTGCAGCAGGTGTGGCCGCATCTGCGCTTCGACCGGGAAGCGGCGCGGCTGGCGCTGCTCTATCCCGGCAGCAAGCTGCTCTCGCCGCGCTTTCGCGCCGTGGCCGGCTTTCTGGAAGAGATCTGCGCGCGTTGAGAAGGGGGCGGGGGGAAATCCGCCCCCGCCCCCTGTCTCCTCAGTAGTTGTAGCGCAGCGACATGCCATAGCTGCGCGGATTGGCCGCATAGGCAAACCCGCCCGAGCCATATTCCTCGTTATATTTGAGATCGGTGAGGTTCTTGACGAAGCCCGCCATTTCCCAGCGCCCCTTGCTGTCGGCCAGGGTGAGGCGCAGGTTGACAAGGTTGAGATCCTTGCGCGCCGTCTCGTTCTCGGGTGACCAGAACTGCTTGCCGCGCAGCTCGTAATCGATGCGCCCGGTGAGGTTGAGCGCGCCCGACACCGGCATCGTGTATTGCGCGCCCACCTGCACGGTCTTGTTAGGCACGAAAGGCGCCTTGCGGCCCACATCGGTCGGGCTCAGCGAATAGGCCTTGATCGTGGCATCGGTGATGCCGGCGCCCACATCCAGGCGGAAACCGCCGAAATGCAGCGCCGCCTCCAGCTCGCCGCCATTGATCGCCACCTTGTCGATATTGACCAGCACCTGGGCGCTGATCGAGGAGACGAAGACGAAATACTGCACATTGCGCGCGGCAGTATGGAAATAGGTGCCATCCACCGTCAGGTGGTTGCCCAGCCACGAACTCTTGAAGCCGGCCTCGAAGCTGCTGGTCACTTCCTGCTTGGCCACATCGCTCACGCCGTTGAGGCCGATGGTGGCGGCCGCTGCGCCCACGCCGTTCTGGTTGAACTGGCCGCTGCGGAAGCCCTGACCCCACGAGGTGAACAGGTTGATATTATCCAGCGCCTTGTATTTCAGCGTGAACTTGGGCTGCAGCTTGCCGAAATGGGCATTGTTGACATCCCCACCAGAGCCCGCCGTATTGTAGGGCGAGACGATCTGGCGGCGATAATCCTCATCATAGCGCAGCGCCACGCCCAGCTCCAGCCGGCGGGTCAGATCATATTCGGCATTGCCGAAAAGCGCCCAGGCCCGGTCATGGTTGTCATCCGCCAGGAACGACAGGGTGGGAATGCGCGGATCGTTGAACTGCGGCACCTTCTCCAGGATCACCAGGCCATAGCCAAGATCCTCGCTGGTGCTGGTGGAGATGAAGTGGTTGTTGCCCACATAATAGGCGCCCACCATCCAGCGCAGCCGCTGGTTGGCGCGCGAGGTCAGGCGGATTTCCTCGCTGATCGCATCGGAACTGGTCCATTGCGACTGCACGCCATCGCCCACCATCA
This sequence comes from Novosphingobium sp., assembly GCA_035653915.1. Taxonomy (GTDB): domain Bacteria; phylum Pseudomonadota; class Alphaproteobacteria; order Sphingomonadales; family Sphingomonadaceae; genus Novosphingobium. The sequence continues at coordinate 5,578 of DASRYE010000196.1, forward strand.
CGCCATTCACCATGGCATCGCGCGTGGCCGTATAGGGATACTGGTCGGAGGCAAAGCCTTCTTCCACATGGGTGAAGGCCGTCACCGACGACAGCGTGGCAAAATCGAACTCATAGGCGCTGCGCAACGAGGCCGAGGCGATCGTGCGCTTCGAGATGCCGATATTGTTGGCATAGAAGGTGCGGTTCACCTGATTGGCATCGCCCCGGCTGTAATCGAAGGGATTGGCCGTGTTCAGCGTCACGCCATCGGCATTGAGGTTGGCGGGCTGATAGGTGAGGTTCAGCGCGCCGGCGGTGGTGCGGTTGTAATTCGCCTTGAAATCGAAGGTCAGCCGGTCGGTCGCATTATAGACGAGGCGCGACTGGATGATCACATCCTTCAGCGGATCCACCTTCTGGTGCAGCACGATATTGTCGTAATAGCCCTCGCGGTTCTGCACGCGCACGGAAATGCGGCCCAGCAGCTTGTCGCGGATGACAGGGCCGCTCAGCGTGGCCTCGCCGTAATAATCATCGCCGCTGGCAGCGCCGGCTTCCACATGGCCCTCGGTGAGGTTGGTGGGCTTCTTGGTGTTGATGATGATCGCGCCGCCGGTGGCATTGCGGCCATACAGCGCGCCCTGCGGCCCGCGCACCACCTCGATGTCGTTGATATCGAGGAGGCCTGCGGCAAATTCGCGGTCGCTCGACTGCAGCACGCCATCGACGACGATCGCCACGGGCGCGGGCTGGTTGCGGTTCTGGGTGAGGCCGCGGATGGTGATGAAAGACGTGCCCGGGTTCTGCGAATTCACAAAAGTGATGTTGGGCGTCATGTGGATGAAGTCTTCCACCCGCTTCACACCGGCATCGCGCAACTGCTTTTCGGTGAAGGCCGTGACCGAGACCGGCACCTCCTGCAGCTTTTCGGCACGTTGACGGGCGGATACCACGATGTCACCCTGCCCGGTGGCGGCATCCGTGCCGGCATTCTGGGCATATGCCACCGCCGGAAACCATGCAGCCCCCACCAGACAATTGGCGAGAAATACCGATCGCTTCATGAATTGTCCCCTTTGATACCGTCCGCCCTGCAACTTCATCTATCTTATGATGTCTACGGTATACGATATCTGAGGGCTGTCAAGAACCCTCTTCGCAGCGGAAAAGGGGCCCGCCGCCATCACCACAGCGGCCCGCCAACCGAAGTGGGCGGGCCGCGCAAAGCCTCGTCATTCCTGGGAAATATCGGCGCAACAGCTAGCCGTCCGCCAGCTCTGCCGGCATATCCTGATAGCATACCGGCCGCCAGAAACGCTCGATCGCCAGCGTGCCGACAGAGGTGGTGCGGCTGTCGCTGGAGGCCGGGAACGGGCCGCCATGCACCATCGCCGCGGCCACTTCCACGCCGGTGCCAAAGCCATCGAAGAGGATTCGCCCCACCTTGCGCTCCAGCACCGGCATCAGCTGGCGCACCGCGGCATAATCGGCCGGCACGGCATGCACGGCCGCCGTCAGCTGCCCTTCCAGCGCGCGCAGCACCGCCAGCAGTTCGGCCTGATCGGCGCAGCGCACCAGCAGCGCGGCGGCGCCAAAGGTTTCCTCATGCAACGCCGCATCGGCCAGGAAGGCCTGGGCATCGGTGGCAAACAGTGCGGCCGCGCAAGTGCCGCCCTCGCCCGCAGCGCCCCGCGCCAGCAGGGCCACCTCAGCGCGCCCCTCCAGCAGGGCCAGCCGCGCGCCATAGGCCGCAGCGATCGCCGGCGTCAGCATGGTGGCCGCCGGCGCCTGCCGCAGGGCCGCGCAGGCAGCCGCCTCGAAACGGTCGAAATCAGGCCCCGCCACGCCCAGGATCAGCCCCGGATTGGTGCAGAACTGCCCCGCCCCCAGCACCAGCGAGGCAACGAAAGCCTGGCCGATCGCCTCTGCCCGCGCAGCCAGCGCGCCGGGCATCAGCACCACCGGATTGATCGCGCTCATCTCGGCATAGACCGGGATCGGCACCGGCCGCTGCTGCACCAGCCGCATGAGCGCCAGCCCGCCCGCGCGCGACCCGGTGAAGCCCACCGCCTGCACATGGCCATCTGCCACCAGCGCGGCCCCCACCGCATGGCCCGCGCCATGCAGCAGCGAGAAAACGCCCGCCGGCATGCCACTGCGCGCCGCCGCCCGGGTGATCGCCAGCCCCACCAGCTCGCTGGTGCCGGGGTGGGCCGGATGCGCCTTGACGATCACCGGGCAGCCGGCGGCCAGCGCACTGGCCGTGTCGCCCCCCGCCACGCTGAAGGCCAGCGGGAAGTTCGAGGCGCCAAACACCGCCACCGGGCCCAGCGGCACCCTCTGCATCCGCAGATCCGGCCGGGGGGCGGGCGCCCTGTCGGGCAGGGCGGGATCGTGGCGCTCGCCCAGCCCCTCGCCCTTGCGCAGCATCTCGGCAAACAGCCGCAGCTGGCCCATCGTGCGCCCGCGCTCGCCCTCCAGCCGGGCGCGCGGCAGGCCGGTTTCGGCCATGCAGCGCACAATCAGCTCATCGCCCAGCGCCAGAATCTCCTCGGCCACCGCCTCGAGAAAGGCCGCCCGCGCGGCCAGCGGGTGGCCGCGATAGGCATCGCAGGCCTGCTCGGCGGCAAGGCAGGCCGCGGCCACCTGCGCCGCCGATGCCTCGCGATAGGCCGGCGCCAGCAGCGCGCCGCTGACTGCGGCCTGTGCGTGAAAAGCCGGCCCGCTGCCTTCGCAAGGCTGGCCGGCAATATACATCATGCCCGAAAGCGCCATTTTCATCTCCACTGTCCCGATCTTCAATCCCGCCGATCTTCAATCCAGCAGGGCGCGGATGCGCGCCAGCAGCGCACCATCCACCGCCATGCCCTCGCGCAGGCTGCGGGCCCGGGCGGCGTGGCGGCGTTCTCCCGGCAGGCGCGCGCCCTGATCGCGCATGCCGGCAAACAGCGCCTCGGCCTGCGCCAGGGCCCCTGCCGCCGCCCCGCCCAGAAAGCCGGCCGGATCCAGCGCCAAAATCAGCTGCCCGCCCAGCGGCGAGGCCCCGCGCCCGGCATCGGCCGCCAGCGAGGCGGCGCTGGTGAGATCGCCGATCAGCGGCCCGGCCAGCAATTCCACCATGGCCGCCAGCGCCGATCCCTTGTGCCCGCCAAACGGCAGCATGGCCCCGGCCATGGCGGCGGCGGCATCGGTAGTGGGCTGGCCATCGCCATCCAGCGCCCAGCCGGCAGGGATCGGCAGGCCAGCCAGGCGGTGCAGCTCGATCTCGCCGCGGGCCGCAGCGCTGGTGGCCAGATCGAAGACGAAAGGCAGCGCCCCTGCCCGCGGCCAGGCAAAGGCGATGGGATTGGTGCCGAACAGTGGCCGCGTGCCGCCCGCCGGCGCCACCCAGGCATGGCTGGGCGTGCACGACAGCGCGCACAGCCCCGCCTC
>DASRYE010000197.1:0-10983 GCA_035653915.1 Novosphingobium sp.
CAACTGTGTCCCGGCAAGGAAGCGGCCAGCGGCCAGTGGACCGAAGTGGCGCCACAGGCCGGCGCCATCACCTGCAACATCGGCGATATGCTGATGCGCTGGAGCGATGACCGCCTGCAATCCACCCTGCACCGGGTGCGCATGCCGCGCGCGGGCGAATATATGGGCCAGCGCGTGTCGATGCCGTTCTTCTGCCAGGCCAACCGCGATGTGCTGATCGAATGCCCGGCCGGCACCTATCCGCCGATCACCGCGGCAGACTATCTGAAGCAGCGCATCGCCGCCAATTTCGCCGGCACGCGCTGAGGCGATTGGCGCGAGGCCAAGAAGGGGGCGCCAGCCAGCGCCCCCTTTGTCCTTTGCGCTTACAGCTGCCCGCCGCCGCGCAGCACCTTCAGCGCGGCGGCCGTGGTGCCGGCAAAGCGGCGCCAGTCGCCGGGCAGGTCATGCTCGGCCACGCGCAGCGGCACGCCGGCCTCGCCGGCCAGCGCCCACAGGCGGTTCCAGTCCACCACCCCGGTGCCCAGATCGGCAAAGCCCATCTGGTCGAGGTTCTGGCCGGGGGCGGCCACATCCTTCACATGGATCGCCGGCACGCGCCCGGCATAGCGCTGCAACCACTTGCCCGGATCCTCGCCGCCAACATGGATCCAGGCGAGGTCCATCGCAAAGTCGATATCCTCGTCCAGCAGATATTCGATGCCATAGGAGCCATCGGCATAGCGCTGGAATTCGAAATCATGGTTGTGCCAGGCAAAGCCAAGGCCGGCCCCCTCGATCACCTCCTTCATCGCCTTCAGCCGCTTGTGCAGCGCCTTCCAGCCCTCGGCCTCGGTGGGGCGGTCTTCCGGGTCCAGCCAGGGAGCCACAACCAGCTGCATGCCCAGCTGGCGGGCGGCATCGATCACCAGCTTGGCATCGCCCTCGAACATCGAGAGGTTGAAATGGCCGCTGACCGCCGTCAGCCCGGCCTTGTCGAGCGCGGCCTTCAGCGCGGGCACATCGTCATACTGGTCGTGATAGGGCTGCACATCGGTGTAGCCCATGGCGGCAAGGGCGGCGAACTGCTCGTCGAGCGGGTCTTCGCCCCTGGTCGACCACAGCTGGATGGAAAGGGGGCCGATGGCCTCGGTCATATGCGCTTGTCCTCAGGTCTGTCGGGAAAGGGTCAGTCGTGGGTGTCGGCCAGCTGGTGGTGATCGGGGCGCGAGGCCCACACCAGCAGGAAGGCGATGGTGATGGCAGCAGCCGGCAGGCCCATGAAGCCCAGCTTCAGCCAACCCACCAGCTGGGCCGAAGGGGCGGCCAGATCGGGGCGATAATGGCCCTGCGCCAGGAAAGTGGCGATGGCAAAGCCGGCAACGCCAGTGGCCACCTTGGAAATCAGCGTGTTGCTGGAAAAGGCCAGGCCCGCCGCGGCAATGCCGGTGCGCGCGCGCCCCTCGTCCACCGCTTCCGACAGCATCGCCAGGCACAGCGGCGAGACCGGGCCATTGGCCAGATATTGCAGCGCCATGAAAGTGGCGAACAGGGTGAAATTCGACCCCGCCAGCGCCATGCCGGCCAGGCAGCCCATTTCCCACAGCAACAGGCCCAGATAGGTGTGGCGGATGCCAAAGCGGCGAGTGACGGCGGGGATCACCAGCACCCCTGCAAAGGCCGACACGGTGGCCAGCGTCAACAGCAGCGAGGCATCGCGCGCGGGGTGGCCCAGCACGAAGCGGGTGTAGTGGATCGTCAGCCCGCCCTCGGAGCAGAAGACGGTGAAGTTGAGATAGGTGAGCACATTGCTGAGATGCCAGCGGCGGTTGCCGATCAGCGTGCGCAGCAGGGTGACCGGCCCGTGCACTTCCAGCGGCAGCGCCCGGCGCACGCGGCAGCTGCGCCACGTCACCAGCCACAGCGCCGCCGCCCCCGCCCCCAGCAGCGCCGCCAGCCAGGTGATGCCATGCTGCTGCTGGGCAAGGCTGCCGCCGCCGCCCAGAAAGGCGATCGCCGGCAGGGTGAGGCTGGCAACGATAATCTGCCCCAGCTGGCAGCCGGCCAGGCGGAAGGCATTGAGGCTGACCCGTTCCTGCGGGCGGATCGCCATCATGTTGCTGAGCACCCCATAAGGCGTGTTGACCGCCGAATAGACCCCGCCCAGCAGCAGATAGGAACCAAACGCCCAGGCCAGCTTGCCCTGCGGCCCCAGCGGCAGCGGCAGGAAGCACAGGAAAGTGGCCAGGCCAAACGGCACCGCCAGCAGGCCCATCAGCCGCGTCACATGCCGCCCGCCCGAGCGATCCACCAGATAGCCCACCATCGGATCGGCAAAGGCATCGAACACCCGCGGCACCAGCAGCAGCCAGGCCACCGTTGCCGCCGGGATCACATAGATGTCGGTGTAGTAATACATCAGGTAGGAGAGCATCAGCCCCCACACCAGATTGCTGGAGAGGTCTCCGCAGCCATAGGCCAGCTTCTGCCCCAGCCCCAGCGGCGCCAGGGGCGGTGCCTTGTGGCCGGGGGCAGGCATGGCGGCATCTTGCACCAGCGTCGATGTCATAGGTAGCGCTTCCCGATGGGGCCGGCCAGGGCGGGCGGCCAGAGGCAGATGCTAGAACTCAGGCGGCGCGTTCGCCAAGCGGTTCGCCCGCCCGCAAGGCCTGCGCCAGATGGGCCGAGGCGCGCATGGCCAGCGCCATCACCGTCAGCGTGGTGCCCATGGTGCCGCTGGAGACAAAGGCGCTGGCATCGGTGACGACCAGGTTGGGCGCATCCCAGCACTGGTTCCAGCCGTTGAGCACCGAGCGCTGCGGATCATCGCCCATGCGCGCGCCGCCCGTCTCGTGGATGGCCGCGCCCATGGTGAAGCTTTTGGGCAGCATCTGCCGCATGAACCAGCGCGAGACCGGGTTGAGATCGCGGTAGACGCCCTCGCCCCGCTCGGTCAGGCCCAGCGGCGAGATCCAGCCGGTCACGGTGCCGCCGGCATCTTCCACCATGTCGGCGATATCCTCGGCCTGGGCGGGCAGTTCGGCCCGCTCCACCCGGCCCAGCCGGCAGGTGATCACCGGCAGCGGCACGCCCCAGCGGTCCTTCGCGGCAGGATCGAGGGTGATGCGGTTATCCGCCTGCGGCTGCATTTCGCTAAAGCACATGAAATTGGCATCGCGCCGGTCGCCCGCCGGGCTCACATGGGGCGTGCGCCCGATCGAGCCCTGATAGGCATAGCCCAGCTGCGCGCCGGATGCGGCCGCGCTCGCCGGATAGCGCGGCAGGAACACACCCCCGGTCTTGCCATAGACCGGATCGAGCGGCAGATCGTCGGCCGGATCATCGCTGGCGCCGGGGAAATGGGCGAGCAGGATGGTGGCCGGCTGATCCATGAAATAGCGGCCCAGTTGGCCCTTGCTGTTGCCGATGCCATCGGGATGGCGGGCCGAGCGCGAGGCCAGCATCAGCCGCACCGTTTCCACAGGCGAGGCACCCAGCACCACCGCGCGGGCCTGCACCACATGCGCGGCCCGGCCGGCGCGATCGCGATAGCGCACGCCGGTGGCAAGGCCGGTGGCCGGGTCTGTCAGCACCTCGCACACCACCGCATCGGCGCGCAGCGTTACGCGGCCGGTGGCCAGCGCCGCTTCCAGCGCCGTGGGCCGCGGCGTGGGATCAGGCGGGGCAAAGCGCCACGAAACCACCCGCCGCCCCGGCCAGCGCCCTTCCACCCGGGCCTTGAAGCCCTGCTCCTCCAGCGTCAGCTTACCGGGGCCGGCAAAGGCGCCATCGGGCAGGGTTTCGGCCCCGTCGGCATTGCCCTGCACGGCCAGCAGCCGCTCGGCTTTTTCGTAGTAGGGGGCCAGATCGGCGTGGCGGATCGGCCAGGCCTCGCCCTTGCTGCCGGGATGGGCGGCAAATTCCGCATCCGACCAACGGTGCAGCACGCGGCCGAAGATATGCAGCCGCCCGCCCACCTGCCGCCCGCGAAACCACAGGAACGGCGCGCCGGCCGCCGCGCGATAGGGATGCAGCAGATCATTCACCAGAAAGCGCACCATGCGGCTGTTGAAGAAGGCCACCCGCGCCTGCACCCATTGCCCGCTGAGCGTGGCCTTGATGCGGCCGGCCAGGTTGGGCCCGCGCGTGGCCCGCCCCATGGCGCCCAGCATGTCGGCCGGGCCCACATCGCGGCCCGCTTCCAGCACCAGCACCGAAAGGCCCTGTTCGGCCAGTTCCAGCGCGGCAAAGCTGCCCGCCGCGCCAGAGCCCACCACCACCACATCGAAACGCTCGCCCAAGTCGGTCATATCTGTCCTGTTGCTTTCGTCTTTGCCGGCCTGCCCGCGCCAAAAGGGGTGCCGCCGGCCCCTTGCGCGCCCGAACGCACGCAAGCAGCCGGCGGCGGGGGAAGGCTTATTTCCAGTTGTATTGAATGCGCAGGCCATAGGTGCGCGGCGGATAGAACTCATAGGCATAGGCCGCGGCATACTGGCTCTGCTCGGCATCGCTGAGAACGGTGCGGTTCTCCAGATTCTTCACATAGGCCGTCACCGACCAGCCGCTGTCGCCCGGGCGGAAGGTGAGGAAGGCATCCGACATGGTGTAGGGCGCCTGCCGGGTGTCGGCGAAATTGTAGAAGGAGAAGTTGGAGGAGGACTGGTACTTCGTCTGGATGCGGCCGGTCAGCGTGCCGCCAAAGGCGTCCCAGTCATGCGTCAACCCGGCGGCCAGGCTCCAGGTGGGCGATTGCGGCGGCGTGTTGCCGGCCAGCTGCACATTGCCGCTGGCCGCAGGATCGCTGGGATCGGCCACCGAGAGGAAGTTAGTATAACGCGCATGCAGCCAGTTGGCGGTGAGGTTCAGCGTGCCGATCACCGGGATCTTGTAGATCAGCTCGCTCTCGATGCCGTAGATGTGGCTGGTGCCGGCGTTCTGCGTCAGCTGCACCGGCTGGCCATTGCCCAGATAGGCGTAGTTCGAGACCTGCTGGTTGGCATAATCATTGTAGAAGGCGGCCAGGTTCAGCTGCAGGCTGTCGCCCAGGAAGCGGTTCTTGCTGCCGATCTCGAAGGCCTTCACGCTTTCCGGCTTGTAGGAGGAGCCACCGAAGTTGAAGCCGCCCGCCTTGTAGCCGGTGTCGAACTTGGCATAGACGAGGTTGTGGCGGGTCAGCTGATCGTCCAGCCCGATATGGAAAGTGGGCCGCGAGGAGGATGTGGCGCCCGACTGATAGGCATAGACAACGCCGGTGGTGAGATTGCCGTAATAGCCCCATTCGGCCTTGTAGTCATGCGTGTAGCGCACGCCGGCCGACAGTTTCAGCTGATGCGTCAGCTGATAGGAGGCCTGGGCATAGCCGGCTTCCGACGAGGTCTTGGTGCCATAGGCAAAGCCGAAGTAATAGTCATAGCCCGAGGACAGCGGCGTCGCATCGGCGCTGACGAGGTGCGAATTCTCCTGGAAGAAGAAGCCGCCGACCTGCCACTGGAAGGGCCCCGCCTTCTTCGAGGCGATGCGCAGTTCCGCGTTCCAGGTCTTGGGGAACTGGTTTTCCTGGAACTGGTAGGGGTCGCTCGAACCATTCTGCGACGACTGATCGACCGAATGGTGCCAGGCGGTTTCGTCATAGCCGCCCAGCGCGGTGATCTCGATGCCGGCGATATCGTAGACAAGGTTGCCGCGCACCTGCTTTTCGGTGCTGTCGAGATAGGGCTTGGTCAGCAGGTTGAAGGCGCTGGAATTGATGCCCGAGGGCATGGCGTGGATCAGCGCGCCGGTGGTGCTGTTATAGGCAAAGGGGATGTTCTGCATGACATCGCCGATGCCGCCCATCTTGGTGTATTCGGCGGTGATCAGGCCGTGCAGATTATCCGCCGGCTTGAAGGCGATCTGGATGCGGCCAGACTTGTTGTCCTCGTCATCGCCATAACCGGCCACGCCATTGTTGCGATAGCCATCATGCGAGGAAGTGTAGAACGAGCCGCGCACCTGCACCGCATCGCTGAGCGGGATGTTGATGGCGCCCTGCGCCACCAGCGTGTTGTAATTGCCATATTCGAGGCTGGCATAGCCTTCGTAATGGTCGGTGGGGTGGGCGGTGATGATGTTGATCGCGCCGCCCACCGAATTGCGCCCGTTGAGCGTGCCCTGCGGCCCGCGCAGGATTTCCACGCGGTCGATGTCATACATCGTGGCGTTCAGCGAATAGGGGCGGTTGAGATAGAAGCCATCGGTGCTGACGGTGACCGCCGGATCGCCCACTTCGGTGGTGTCGCGGCTGGAAATGCCGCGGATGGTGATCATCGGCTTGCCCTCGGTCTGGGCAAAGCCCAGATCGGGCGCCATCGCCGACAGGGCGGACAGATCGGCAATGCCGGCCGCCTTCAGATCATCGCCCTTGATGACCGACAGCGCGATGGCGGTGGTCTGGGCGTTGTTCTTCACATGCTCGGCGGTGACGACGATATCGCCCAGCCCGTCGGCGGGCGCAGGCGCGGTGGCGGTGGCTGCAGTGTCGGCCAGGGCGGCAGAGCCGCAGCCCAGCGCCGCCAGCGCCATCAGCGCGCTCGAACAGCGCAGAACGCCCGCCGCCCACGGCGCACGGGCCAGGGCGGAATGGGCACGTCGATTGTCAATCCTGTCAGCAAACATGGCGAGACCCCCATTGGGCAAACGGGATATTTGCCCATCTTGTTTGGTGTGTTCCTGAAGCGTCTTTGTTATTGGCCGGGCGATCCGGCAGGCTTGGGTTATGCGGCAGGCCAGTCAGGCGGGCGGTGAGGCCCGGCCGGCGCCCCGGCACTTCCCGCCGCCGCTGGCCTGTGGGGCCAGGCGGAAGGAAAGCGTTGCGCATGATCGATCCGCTGCGCCTCCAGGGAATCGCGGCCCGACTGGTATATTTCGGTTAAATTCAGCAGAAATCGGCGAAATTCAGTGACATTTCGCGGATGGCAAACGTTATCCGCAAAGCCAAGCTATCGCCATTGCCGCGCCCTTGCCATGACAAATTTGAGGTATTAGCGTTCAACTAATTAGAACGCAAAAAGCCCTCAAATGCCGTAATTGGGACGGGCGCGCGGAATTTTCCCGGAAATCCCGCAGGATGGCCGCGCCCGCCGCGGCGAAAGGCAGCACCACCACCTTGCCCAGCCCAACGAAAAGGCCTTCCGTGTAGAAGAAATTGAGGCAACCGTGCACTCACCCACCCGCTGCCGGAAAATCAGGCTGGAATCGTTTTCCACGCCCATTCCCGTCGCCCTCGCTTGCCGGCAGGGGCCCTTGCGCATGGCGTTTACCACGCCCGCCAGCGCCGTTTTCCAGCAAAGCGGCTTGACCGGGCCCCGCCATTGGCGCAGGCACCCGGCAGGGGCGCGCCGATCTGCAACATGGCTGCCATCTGCGCCTGCCCTCGCCCGCGATCTGCCGCCCGGCTGCCATGCGCTCTCCAGCAGAGCGCAAGGGGCCCCGCCCAGGGCGCCGGCCAGTTGGAGACGAGATTTGGCAGACACAGACGACGCCCCCGCCCCGCCCCTGTCGGCCGCCCGGCTGGTGGATGTGGCCGAAGCGGCCGGCGTTGCCATCGCCACCGTCAGCCGCGCGCTCAACAATCCCGGCCGGGTCAACGCCGAAACCCGCAGCAAGGTGATCGCCGCGGCCGAACGGCTGGGCTATGCCTCGAACATGGCGGCGCGCAAGCTGCGCTCGGGCCAGTCGCGCATCATCATGGCGGTGATGCCGCCCTGGGGCCGCGGCAGCGTGCTGAAGGAGATCCTCAGCGGGGTCGACATGGAGCTGGCCCGCTCGCGCTACAGCCTGATCGTCGGCACGCTGAACACCGATCGCAGCGCCTCGCCGCGGGTGGTGGAAATGGCGCGCGGCGGGCTGGTCGACGGGCTGATCGCCATCACCAACGAGCCGCCCGCCGATGGCGATCTGGCGGTGCTGTCAGCCCGGCTGCCGGCGGTGGGGGTGATGATCGACCTCAGCGAGCACGGCATTCCCAGCGTCATCACCGACGAGGCGGCCGCGATCGCCGAACTCACCGCCTCGATGGTGGCCGAGGGGCGCTCTTATCTCGCCTATCTATCGGGCCCGGGCAGCGCCTTTCCCGCCCGCGGCCCCAACTATCACGAAGAGCAGCGCTATGCCGGCTTCCTGCAGGCCGCACAGCGCGTGCGCCACTGCCGGATCGAGGGCGATTTCACCCATGCCGCGGGCGAGCGCGCCGCCCAATGGTTCCTGGCCCAGGAAGACCCGCCCAATGGCATCGTCTGCGCCAATGATCACATGGCCGTGGCGCTGATCGACGCCCTGCGCCGGCGCGGCGTGCGCATCCCCGAACAGGTGGCGATCACCGGCTTCGACGATGAAGACATCGCCCGCTACTGCTACCCCTCGCTGACGACGGTGCGCCCGGCGCTGAAGGAAATGGGCGCCACCAGCGTGCGCCTGCTGATGCAATTGCTGAGCGGGGCGATCAGCCCGCCGATCCCGCCGCGAGTGATTTCCGCCACTATCGTGCGGCGCGAATCCTTTTAATCCGCCGCCCGGCGATAGGTGGAAGCCAGCTTTTCGGCCAGATAGGCATCGAAACGGATCGGCGCATGGGCCGCCGGGCGCCCGGCGCTGACGCAGCTGGGCAGGCAGCTGATCCAGGCATCGGGGTTGGGATCGAAGAAAAAGGCCAGCGAATAGCGATCGCGCGCGGCCGGGCTGATCACCCGGTGCGGGGTGGAGACATAGATGTCGTTGCTCCAGCGCATCAGGCAATCGCCGATGTTGCACAGGAAAGCGCCGGGCACAGGCGCGGCGGCGATCCAGGCGCCATCACGCGTCTGCACTTCCAGCCCGCCCACATCATCCTGGGCCAGCAGGGTGATATTGCCATAATCGCAATGGGCGCCGGCCCCCAGCCGGCCATCGGCCGCCTGCCCCAGCGGCGGATAATGCAGCAGCCGCAAGGTGGCCGCCGGCCGATCCACCAGCGGGGCGAAATACTCCGCCGCCTGCCCCAGATCGAGCGCGAAGGCCCGGTGCAGATCGCAGGACAGCTGGCGCAGCGCCGCATAAAGCTGGCTCATCGCCGCGCGAAAGCCCGGCAGATCCGGCCAGGGCGTGGGCGCGGCGGCATCGCCCGGGGTGCTTTCCCGGCCGATGTTGAAGGCCTCCTTCACATCATGCGGGGCATCGGGATCGAGGTTCTCGCTTTCCATGCCCACATAGCCGCGGTTGTTGCCGGCCTGCTCTATCGCCAGCGCCGCCTTGGCCGCCAGCGGCAGGGCGAAGAAGCGGCGCTGCAGGGCAAACACCGCCTCCAGCAGGCGCGGCTCTATGCCATGGCCCACCACATAGAAGAAACCGGTGGTGCGGCAGGCATGGCCAATGGCCTCTGCCACGCGGGCGGCGCCATCGGGGCTGCCATCCAGCAGGCCGGCAAGGTCGATCAGCGGCAGCAGGGCGCTGCCTTGGGGGGGGATCTGCGTCATGAGGGGATATCCGGGTTCGGCCCCTGCCCGACATGGCTGACAGGCAGGGCTGACAGGCAGGGCTGGCGGGCAGGGGCGCGGGGGGAATACAAACGGGATCAGAGATGCACGGTGATCTTCAGCATCGCCGTGCGCCCTTCGCCGGGCATGGCGGTGCCTTCCGTCTCGGTGCTGCGCTGGGGGATATAGTAGCGGGTATCGAGGATGTTGTTCACATAGGCCGAGAGGCGATAGCGGCCGAAATCATAATGCACCGAGCCGCGCAGCAGGTAATAATCGGGGAACACAACCGCGCCCGGCAGCTGGCCGCTGGTCTTGTCCACCCAGTTGCCGCCCAGCGTGGCGCCAAAGCCATGGCCGCTCTCGTAATTGACGAAAAGCCCCAGCACATAGCGCGGCTGGGTATGATCGACATAACCGCTCTGATAGCCCGCATAGGAGCAGGTGGAGACCTCATAGACCTCGCCCCAGCCATCGACATTGGCCAGCCCCAGTTCCGATGGCGTGGCAAACAGGTAGGAACAGCCATGCACATAGCTCTTCTGATGCGTGGCGGTGGCGGAAATGCCGATATTGCGGTTCACCGCCCAGCGCAGCTCTGCCTCCTGCCCGTTGGTGACAACGCCGGTGAAGCTGTTCGAAAGCAGCTGTGTCTGCATGCGCTTCTGGTGATAGGCTGAAAAGGCGAAGAACAGCTTGTTGTGGAACAAAGAGCCCTTCACCCCGCCCTCGGTAAGATCGGTAGGCGAGAGCCATTCGTTATAGGCGACATAGCCGGCCGCCACCGCCCCGCCCTGCTGGGTTTCCAGCGCATAGGCGCGGCTGCGGGTGAAATAGGGGGCAATCCCCCAGGGCGTTTCCACCGACACGCTGCCCGACCAGCTGAACACGCCCCGGCTGGCCCGATAGACCTTGTTAAGCTGGGCGGAATAATCGAGCAGGCCGGTGTTGCTGGCCGCCACCTTATAGGCATCGTAGCGCCCGCCGCCGGTCAGCCGCAGCAGGCCGAACAGCTTGAGCGAGCCATCGAAGAAGGTGCCCATCTCGTCCACGGTGGAATTATAGACCTGATCGAAAGCCCCGCCCGAGACATAGAGCGGGTTGACGATGCTGTCGGGCGTGGCGCCAACGGTGAGATCCTGCCGATCGAGGATGAGATAGCCCAGCGCATAGGCATAGCCTTCATGCGCCTCGTAATAGCGATAGTTGGCGCCGGCGGCATAGGTGCCGGAAATCTGCGGGCCCAGATCCAGCTTGCCGTTCAGCGTCAGCCGCAGCTCCTCGGCCCGGTCGCGCAGGCGCTTGGCAAAGCCATAGCCATTGTAGGTATCGGCGTTGAGATCATCGATGAACCCCTCGAACTTCAGCTTGCCCGAACCCACCGCATGGGCGAGGCTAAAGCCGCCGGTGTTCGTCTCGACATTGCCGAAATCGTAGGAGGAGGAGAGCACCGTGCGCCGGTTGAGCTGCACCTGGCTGATCGAGGCCGGATCCAGCTTCGAATAATTATTCGAGG
>DASRYE010000198.1:0-2123 GCA_035653915.1 Novosphingobium sp.
CGCTCGTCCTGGCAGATCACCACCAGCCCCGAGGGCAGATGGGTGATGCGCACGGCCGAATCGGTGGTGTTCACATGCTGGCCACCCGCGCCGCTGGCCCGGTAGATGTCGATCTTGAGGTCCTTGTCCTCGATATGCACATCCACCTCGTCGGGCTCGGGCAGGATGGCCACGGTGGCAGCGCTGGTGTGGATGCGCCCGCCGCTTTCCGTCACCGGCACGCGCTGCACCCGGTGCACGCCGCTCTCGAACTTCAGCCGGGCAAACACCCCCTGCCCCGAAACATGCGCCACCACTTCCTTGAAGCCACCCAGCTCGCTGGCATTGGCGCTGATCATCTCCACCCGCCAGCCTTGCGTGGCGGCATAGCGTTCATACATGCGGAAGAGATCGGCGGCGAAGAGGGCGGCCTCATCGCCGCCGGTGCCGGCGCGGATTTCCAGCATGGCGGGGCGGGCATCGGCGGTGTCGCGCGGCAGCATGGCGATCGCCAGCGCCCGCTCGGCCGCCGGCAGCTCGGCCTTCAGCCGGGCCAGCTCCTCCTCGGCCAGCTCGCGCATTTCCGGATCGTCGAGCGTGGCAAGGCTGGCCTGTTCGGCGCGCATCCCGGCCACCTGGCGGGCCGCCTTGGCCACCGGCTCCAGCTCGGCATAATCGCGGCTGGCGGCAACGAAATCGGCCCCCTCCAGCGTGCCGGAGGCAAGGCGGGCCTCCAGCTCGGCAAAGCGGTGGGAAAGCTGCGCGAGGCGCGCGTCGGAAATGCTCACGGGCGCAAGGGGTCGAGCAGCGCCTGCACCGCCGATGTGTCGGCCCCGCGATAGTTGAACACCACCGCCCCATCGCGCAGCGACAGGCCCACCAGCACGCTGGCCGGGATCTTGGCGGCCTTGTCGAAACGCTTGCGCGGGCTGCCGCTGGCCACCATCTCGCTGGCAAGCCCCGCCCGGCGCAGCGCGGCGCTGGCCGCGATGGCCAGGGTGACGAGGCTGTCGTCCTCCACCGCCAGCACCACATCCAAAGGCGCCTCGGCCAGCTGCCCGGCATCGGCCACCAGCATCGCCAGCCGCTCCACGCCAGCCGCCCAGCCCACCGCCGGGGTGGCCGTGCCGCCCAGGCTTTCCATCAGCCCGTCATAGCGGCCGCCACCCAGCACGGTGCCCTGCGCACCCAGCCGGTCGGTCACGAATTCAAAGGCGGTGTGGCGGTAATAGTCCAGCCCGCGCACCAGCGCCGGGTTGCGCACCCAGGCAACGCCGGCCGCATCCAGCCCGCCGGTTACCCTGGCGAAGAAATCCTGCGCCTCATCGCTGAGGAAATCGTCGATCCTCGGGGCATCGGGCAGGAAGGCCTTGTCGCGCGGGTCTTTGGAATCGAGGATGCGCAGCGGGTTCTTCTCCAGCCGCTCCTGCGAATCCTCGGAAAGATCGCCCTTCACCGCGCGGAAATAATCGATCAGCGCTGCCCGCCATGCCTCGCGGCTGGCGCCATCGCCCAGCGTGTTCAGCGTCAGCGTCACGCCATCGGCAATGCCCAGCTCCTTCAGCAGCTGGTCGGCCATCACCAGCAGCTCCACATCGGCGGTGGGCTCGGCCGCGCCGATCACCTCGGCGTCGATCTGGTGGAACTGGCGATAGCGCCCCTTCTGCGGCCGTTCATAGCGGAACAGCGGGCCATGGGTGGCAATCTTCACCGGCGCGAACTGCTGCCAGCCATTGGTGAGATAGGCCCGCGCGATGCCGGCGGTGAATTCGGGCCGCAGGGTCAGCGATTCGCCGCCGCGATCCTCGAAGGAATACATCTCCTTCGAGACCACATCGGTCGTCTCGCCCAGGCTGCGCGAGAACACCGCGGTCTTCTCGAACACCGGCATTTCCACGCGGCGGAAGCGGTAAAGCCGGCGCACGCGCTCGAACACTTCCACCACGCGGGCGAAAGCCTCGGCATCGGCGCCGAAAATGTCCTGGGTGCCGCGAATGGCCTGCGGGGTCTCGATCTTGCCTGTTTGCATGGGCAAGCGCTCTAGCTGCGCGGCGCGCCAAGGTGAAGCCCCTTCCTGCGCGCCGGGCGGTCCACTTTCGCGGGCGATTCCGGGCCAAGAGGCTGGTTGCAGACAGGGTTTTTTC
>DASRYE010000199.1:0-6801 GCA_035653915.1 Novosphingobium sp.
CCTCCCCCGCCGCCTCCGCCGCCTCCGCCGCCGCCTCCCCCGGCTCCGGTGTGCAACAAGGGCCCCTACATCGTGTTCTTCGACTTCGATAAGTCGGACATCACGCCCGAGGCAGGAACCATCCTTGACAGCGCCGTGCAGGCCTATGCCAACTGCCAGACGATCCCGATCATGCTGGCTGGCTACACCGACCTTGCCGGCACGCAGAAGTACAACCTGGGTCTGTCGGCGCGTCGTAACGCCTCGGTCCGGGCTTACCTCACCTCGCATGGCATCGCTGACTCGGTCATCTCGAGCCAGGCCTTCGGCAAGCTGCACCCCCGCGTGCCGACCGCCGATGGCGTGCGCGAACTGCAGAACCGTCGTGTGGAAATCACCTACGGTCCGGGTTCGGGCAACTGATCGGTTTCCTTGCGGACACCAAGAGAGAGGCCGGAGCAATCCGGCCTCTTTTCTTTTGGGCGAGGAAGACAGGCTGAGGCGGGCGCGACAGGGGCTTGCCGCGCCCTTGGGGCAGGCAACGGACAGGTCTGCCGGGAGGAGCTTCCCCCGGCGCAATCGCTTATGCTGTCTGAGCGCGCTTAGAGCGCGGCGTAGGGCACGCCATCCACGCGCCCGGCCTTGGCGAAGCCTTCGAGGCGCAGGCGGCAACTGTCGCACTTGCCGCAGGCGGTGCCATCGGGCTGGGGATCGTAGCACGACCAACTGATCGCCGGATCAAGCCCCAGGCGGAAGGCTTCCGAGACGATCTCGGCCTTGCCGAGATATTGCAGCGGCGCGTGAATGCGAAAATCATCGCCTTCCGCGCCAGCCTTGGTGGCCAGGCGGGCGAGATGCTCGAAGCCGCTGATGAATTCCGGCCGGCAATCGGGATAGCCGGAATAATCCAGCGCATTGACGCCGATGAACACATCGCGCGCGCCCAGACTTTCCGCCCAGGCCAGCGTGAGCGACAGAAACACCAGATTGCGCGCGGGCACATAGGTGACCGGGATCTCTTCGCCAACGCCCTCTTTGGGCACATCGATATCCGCCGTGAGGGCAGAGCCGCCGAACTGGCGCAGATCGAGCGGCAGGACGACATGCCGGGCAACGCCCAGTTCCCGCGCCACGGCTTGCGCGGCATCCAGTTCGCGGCGGTGGCGCTGGTTGTAGTCTATCGTCAGCGCGCAGATCCGATAGCCGGCTTCGCGGGCGAGCCCTGCCGAAACCATCGAATCGAGCCCGCCCGAAAGCAGGACAACCGCCAGCCGGCCCTCGCCCGATGCCAAAGTTGCCATGTGAGAATATTCCTGTGTTCAGCCAAGGGGGAAGGGCGGCTGCAGATCAGACCTTAATCGGAAAGATCCGGGAGCAGAAGGCGCAATCCACCACGATTTCGCCTGCCTCGTTGCGCATTTCGGCCCGTTCCGCCTCTGGAAACTGGCTCAGAATGGCCTCGTAATGCGCCAGGGTGCAGCGGCAACCGCGGTGCAATGCCTGCTGCGGCAGCACACGCACTTCACGCTCTTCATGGAAGAGGCGCCACACCAGCCAATCCAGCGGCAAGCCCTGATCGACCAGTTCGGCGCCGCGGATGCTGCCCGCCATGATCGCCACATGCTGCCATTCGGGATGATCGAGGCGGACATGGAGGCGCTCGCGCCCCTCTTCGCCATCGGGCAGGTGCTGCATCAGCAGGCCGCCGGCGACATAGCCTTCCTCGCCCTGCTCAACCTCCACACGGATCAGCGTTGGCACCTGTTCGGACTGGACGAAATAGCTTTCGCAGGCGGCTGCCAACGAGGCCCCTTCCAGCGGCACGATGCCCTGATAACGCTGGCCCGACACGGCCAGATCGAAAGTGATCGCCAGATAGCCGCTGCCGAACAGATCGGCGATGGCGGGCGCCGGGCCCAGCGCCGCCAGGGCTTCCTCGTCATGCTGGACATAGCCACGCAATTCGCCTTGGCGATAGTCGCAGACCAGGAGGCTGATCGGCCCTTCGGTGGATTGGGCCTGCATGGTCAGCTGGCCGTCATCGTCCTTCAGCAGGCTGCCCATCAGCGCCGTAACCGTCAGCGCTTCGGCCAGCAGGCGGGCCAGTACCGGCGGATAGGCATGGGCCGAGAGGATCTCGCGCAGCACCGGGCCCAGCCGCACCACCCGCCCGCGCGCATTGCGATCGGCCAGGGTGAAAGCCAGCAGGCCCTCGGGGCTGTGCGGCTCGGCGGGCTGGTCGGCGCTCATAGCTGGCCGAAGGCCCAGCGCAGCACCGCCTTCTGGGCATGGATGCGGTTCTCCGCCTCGTCCCACACGGCCGAATGGGGCCCGTCGATCACCGCGTCGGTCACTTCCTCGCCGCGATGGGCGGGCAGGCAGTGCAGGAAGACGGCATCGGCGGCGGCCGCGCGCATCAATTCCTCGTTCACCTGGAAGGGCTGCATGGCCGCCACATGGGCCTCGCCGCCAGCCTGGCCCATCGACACCCAGGTGTCCGTCACCACCACCTGGGCGCCGGCCACGGCTGCTTTGGGATCCTGCGTGAAGGTGATGCGGCTGCCCGCGGCCTGCGCGGCTGCCACGAAAGCGCCATCCGGCTCATAACCGGCCGGCCCGCCCACGCGGATGTGGAAACCCAGCAGCCCTGCCGCCTCGATCAGCGAATGCAGCACATTGTTGCCATCGCCCAGCCAGGCCATTTCCATGCCTTCCAGCGCCACGCCGCGCTCGGCCAGCGTCAGCAGATCGGCCATGATCTGGCAGGGGTGCGACAGGTCGGTCAGCCCGTTGATCACCGGCACGCTGGCATAGCGCGCCAGTTCCTCGATCTTGGCATGATCGTTGGTGCGGATCATGATGGCATCCACCATGCGGCTCAGCACGCGGGCGGTGTCGGCGATGGTCTCGCCGCGGCCCAGCTGCATGCTGCCCGATTCCATCACGATCGCGCTGCCACCCAGCTGGCGCATCGCCATGTCGAACGAGACACGGGTGCGGGTGGAGTTCTTCTCGAAGATCATCGCCAGCACATGGCCGGCCAGCGGCGCATCGGCATCGGCCCGGCCCTTGGGCCAGCTGGCGCGGGCGGCCTTGCGGGCGCCGGCATCGGCCAGCATGGCCCGCAGCGCGGCCGGCCCGGCATCGGCCAGGTTGAGGAAATGCCGGCTCATCACGCTGCCTCGGCCATATAGCTGGCAGCGCCCGCCGACAGCCGCTCCATGAACTCGTCGATATGCGACTCGTCGATCACCAGCGGCGGCAGAATGCGCATCGTGCTGTCGCCGGCCGAAACGGTGAGCAGCTGGTGCTTGTCGCGCAGATGCGCCACGAAGGGCCGCGGCTCCTTCTTCAGCTTGAGGCCCAGCATCAGGCCGCGCCCGCGCACTTCCTCGAACAGATCCGGATAATTGCCGATGAACTGCTCCAACCGGCTGGTCAGCAGGCTGCCCATTGCGCGCACATGAGCCAGGAAATCCTCGTTGGCCACCGCATCGAGCACCGCCTCGCCGGCTGCCATGGCCAGCGGATTGCCGCCATAGGTGCTGCCATGCGTGCCGGCCACCATGCCGCGCGCAGCCTTTTCCCTGGCAAGGCAGGCGCCCAGCGGGAAGCCGCCGCCAATGCCCTTGGCCGTGGCCAGGATATCGGGCACCACGCCAAACTGCTCATAGGCATAGAACGTGCCGCTGCGGGCCACGCCGCACTGCACTTCATCAAACACCAGCATCAGGTCGTGCTCGTCGCACAGGGCGCGCAGGCCCTGCAGGAATTCGGCGCTGGGCACCTTGATGCCGCCCTCGCCCTGGATCGGCTCGATCATGATGCCGCCAGTGTTGGGGCCGATCGCCGCCTTCACCGCTTCCAGATCGCCGAAATCGACATATTTGAAGCCAGGCAGCATGGGCAGAAAGCCCTTATGCATCTTTTCCTGATTGCTGGCGCTGATCGTGCCCATGGTGCGCCCGTGGAACGCCTCCTTGAAGGTGATCAGCTCGTATTTGTCGAGATTGCCGACATGCTGGTGATAGGCGCGCGCCGTCTTGATCGCGCATTCCACCGCTTCCGCGCCGGAATTGGTGAAGAACACGGTGTCGGCAAAGGTCAGGTCCACCAGCCGCTGGGCCAGATGCTCACCCTGCGGGCTGCCATAGAGGTTCGACACATGCATCAGCGTGGCCGCCTGACGCTGGATCGCGCCGATCAGCCCCTGATGCGAGTGGCCCAGGATGTTCACCGCGATGCCGCTGGCAAAATCCAGATATCGTTGCCCGTCCTCGCCGATCAGATGGCAGTGTTCACCGCGCACGGGGCGGAAGCCGCACCGGGGGTAGACAGGCATCAGCGGCGTGATCGACATGGAGCATTCCTCTTGCATTACAAATAGATGCGACTGGCAACACAAATGACAAATGGCGGTGCGCCGGGAGCGAATCCCCAGCACACCGCCATTTGCACGCGTTTAAGTGGCCTATGGTTCTTGGTCAAACCCCTTGACGGGAGAGCGACGAAGAGAGGCGGTGCGGACGGGTTCAGCCCTGACGCGGCACCAGGTTGACCGCCGAATACTTGCCTCGTCGATCGACCTCGATATCAAATTCCAGACGATCGCCCTCGTTCAGCTCGCGCAGGCCGGAACGCTCCACCGCGCTGATGTGAACGAACGCATCGGGCTGCCCATCATCACGGGTGATGAAGCCGAAGCCCTTCATCGTGTTGAAGAACTTCACCGTGCCGGTGGCCTTTTCGCCGGTCAGCTGGCGCTGCGGCGCAGGCTCGCGCTTGGCGACGGGGATGACATCGCCCATCACGACCAGATCGCTGGCCGAGATCTTGCCACCGCGATCGACGAGGGTGAACTCCAGGCCCTGGCCTTCGGCAAGGCCTTCCAGCCCGGCACGCTCCACCGCGCTGATGTGCACGAACACATCTTCGCCGCCATCTTCGCGCTGAATGAAGCCGAAGCCCTTCTGGCCGTTGAAGAACTTGACGGTGCCCTTGCTCTGGCCAACGACCTGGGCGGGCATGCCGCCACCGCCGCCACCGCCGCCGCGCGGGCCGCCGAAGCCGCCACCACCGCCGCCGCCGAAGCCGCCACCGCGCGGGCCGCCGCCGAAGCCGCCGCCGCCGCCACGCGGGCCACCGCCGAAACCGCCGCGATCACCGCCACGATCCCCGCCGAAGCGATCATGGCCGCCGAAGCGATCACCACCGCCCATGAAGGGATCGAAACTGTCTTCGCCGAACCCGTCGCGCTTGTCTCGGCCCCTGCCGCGACGTCCTCTATCGAAACCCATAAACCCGAAAGTACCTTCGCTTCGCCCGAAACCAACCCACTCGATCACGCGGACGAATCGCGCCGAATGACAAGGAGAATGGCCGCGCCAGCGCGCCATCCCACCTTTTCCAAATTGCCACATATACGAAAACCGCAGCCTTAGCGAATAATTTTCGCCCCCGCCCCGCGCATTTCGATCTTTCTTGTGACATTTCTGCCAGCTGCGATAAGCCAGCGGCGCACCAACACCGGCAGGGCTCCCCTGGCGGCGGCCTGCCTGCCTGGCCAGGCCCCCGGAAGGCGCGCAGTTTCAGCCAGAACCCGGCCGCCAGAATGGCGCATTTCCGGGCAACAGGAAAGGGAATCACATGTTTCGCAAGTTGTCCGAAGCCGTTTGGGTCAGCCCGCAGATCACGACCGAGGACGTGGCCGCCGCTGCCGCGCAGGGCATCGGGCTGATCATCAACAATCGCCCCGAAGGCGAAAGCGACGACCAGACCCCCGGCGATGCCATCGCCGACAGCGCCGCAGCTCTGGGCCTTGCCTATGTCGCCATTCCGGTCACCCACGCCGGCTTCAGCGAAGGCCAGGTGCAGCAGATGGCCCAGGCCCTGGCCGAGGCCAAGGGCGGCATTCTGGCCTATTGCCGCTCGGGCACCCGCTCCACCCTGCTGTGGGCCCTGGCGCAGGCCGCCACCGGCACCCATCCCGACGATATCGCCCGCGCCGCCGCCCTTGCCGGCTATGATATCGGCCCGGTGCGCGCATTGGTGGATATGCTGGCCGCCGGCCAGAACTGATCCCTGCCCCCCCGAAGGCAAAAGGGCGCGAGGCGGCCAGGCCCCTCGCGCCCTTTTTGCATGCCTGCCCTCTGCGAACAGAAAAATGGGCCGGAAGCCAAGGCTTCCGACCCTTAAAGTTGCGTTCGCAGGAGGAACATCGGATGGCGGGACCGAGGGGGAGGAGAGGAGGAGGAGTCCCCGGCCCCGCCAAACTGGCAAACTCAGTAGTTGTAGGCGCGTTCGCCGTGTTCGGTGATGTCGAGGCCTTCGCGCTCGGCTTCTTCCGAGGGGCGCAGGCCGAAGATCTTGTCGATGATCACATAGAGGATCAGCGAACCGATACCCGACCACAGCAGCGTGATGCCCACGCCCTGCGCCTGGATCCACAGCTGGCCCAGCATGTCGTAGCTGCCCGTGGCGGCGGGGAACTTCGAGTAGTCGGTGATGCCGACACCGCCCAGCGACGGGGCATCGAGGATGCCGGTCATCAGCGCGCCGAAGATACCGCCCACGCAGTGGACACCGAAGACATCGAGCGTGTCGTCATACTTGAAGATGTTCTTCACCCAGGTGACGAAGGCGAAGCACAGCGGCGAGACCAGCAGGCCCAGCACCACCGAACCCATCGGCCCGGCATAACCCGAGGCAGGCGTCACGGCGACAAGACCAGCCACCGCACCCGAGGCAGCACCCAGCATCGAAGGCTTGCCGTGGAAGATCTGGTCGCACAGCGCCCAGCTGACGGCAGCCGCGGCAGTGGCC
>DASRYE010000200.1:0-9455 GCA_035653915.1 Novosphingobium sp.
ATGCAGCCCCACGAAGCCCGCCTTGCCCACCTGCGCGCCGAACTGGCCCGGCAGGGGCTCGATGGTTTCGTCATCCCCATTTCCGACGAGCATATGAGCGAATATGTCGGCGCCTATGCGCAAAGGCTGGAATGGCTGACCGGCTTTGGCGGATCGGCCGGCACAGCGGTGGTGCTGAAGGACAGGGCGGCGATCTTCGTCGACGGGCGCTACACGCTGCAGGTGCGCGATCAGGTGGATGGGCGCCTGTATGACCATCTTGGCGTGCCGACCACAAGCCCGGTGCGCTGGCTGGCCGAACAGGCGCCGGAAGGCGCGCGCATCGGCTATGATCCTTGGCTGCACACCGGCGGCTGGGCCGATGGGCTGGCCAAGGCGCTGGCCGCGCGCGGGGCCGAGGCGGTGGCGGTGGCGGCCAATCCGGTGGATGCGGTGTGGGCCGATCGGCCCGCGCCCGGCACGGCGCCGGCGCTGCCCCATCTGCTGGCCCAGGCAGGCGAGGCCAGCGCCGACAAACGCGTGCGCCTGGCCACCGCCCTGCAGGCAGACGGGCTGGATGCCGCGGTGATCGCCGCGCTCGATTCGCTGGCCTGGCTGCTCAATTTGCGCGGCAGCGATGTGGCCTGCACGCCGGTGGCGCTGGGCTTTGGCCTGCTGCATGCCGATGGCACGGTGGATCTGTTCATCGCGCCGGAAAAGGTGGGCCCGGATCTGGTGGCGCATCTGGGCGATGGGGTGCGGATCGCCCCGCGCGAGGGCTTCGTGCCCGCCCTGCAGGCGCTGGGCGGCCAGCGCGTGGGCGTGGATGGGGAACGCTGCGTGGCGGCCATCTCGGCCGCGCTGGCGGCAGCGGGGGCCAGGATCGTCGCCGCGCAGGATCCTTGCGTGCTGCCCAAGGCGATCAAGAACGCGGCCGAACAGGCCGGCCACCGCGCCGCACAACAGCGCGACGGGGCCGCCGTGGCGCGCTTCCTCCACTGGCTCAGCGTGGCAGCGCCCGCAGGCACCATCAGCGAGATCGCCGCGGCCGAGGCGCTCCACCAGTTCCGGCGCGACACCGGCCTGCTGCGCGACCTCTCCTTCGAGACGATCAGTGGCGCCGGGCCCAATGGCGCCATCGTCCACTACCGGGTGAGCGAGGAGACCAACCGGCTGCTGGCGCCGGGCAGTGTCTATCTGGTCGATTCAGGCGGCCAATATGCCGATGGCACCACCGATATCACCCGCACCGTGTGGATTGGCCCCGGCGCCCCCGATGCCGAGCTGAAGGACCGCTTCACCCGCGTGCTGAAAGGCCATATCGCCCTGGCCCGCGCGGTGTTCCCCGCCGGCACCGCGGGCAGCCAGCTCGACACGCTGGCGCGCCAGCATCTGTGGGCGGCCGGCCTCGATTATGCCCATGGCACCGGGCACGGGGTGGGCAGCTTCCTGGCCGTGCATGAAGGGCCCCAGCGCATTGCCAAGGCGGCCGGCGGGCAGGCGGGCACCGGCCAGGCGCTGCTGGCGGGCATGATCCTGTCCAACGAGCCGGGCTATTACAAGGCCGGCGCCTATGGCATCCGCATCGAGAATCTGGTGCTGGTGGAGCCGCGCGCGATTCCCGGCGCCGAGGGCGCCTGCCTCGGCTTCGAGACGCTGACCCATGTGCCGATCGAGCGGGCGCTGATCGCGCCTGCGCTGCTGCTGCCTGAGGAACGGGCCTGGCTCGATGCCTATCATGCCGCCACGCTGGCCCTGCTGGCGCCGCTGCTGGAAGGGGCAGCGCTGGCCTGGCTGGAAGCGCAATGCGCCCCCCTTTAACCCGCGCCCCGGCGACAGATTGCGACAATAAACCCCACCCCCGGCATAATCGGGCGACATATCGCGGCTAGATCCGGCACTGGAAATCGCGCGGCCCTCATGGCAAGTCCCCCCGCGCCGGGGGCCCCGCGGTTTCTTCCCCGCCGCCCGCGCAAGCCTGCGGCACACAGAAGGATTGCGATGATGAAAAGCTGGACCATCGGCCTTGCTGCCCTGGCAACGGCGATTGCCGGCGGCGCCATTGCCGCCGAAGCGCCCCAGAAGGCCCCGCACGAGCTCACCCGCGCCGAGGCGAAGGACCAGGCCGAGAAGCTGTTCGCCCGCCTCGATGCCAACCACGACGGCAAGCTGGATGCCGCCGATCGCACCGCCCGCCGCGACGCCCTGTTCGACCGGCTGGACACCAACCACGACGGCAGCCTGAGCCGCGCCGAATTCGACGCGCCGCCGCCGCCGCCGCCCGCGCAAGGCCCCGATGGCGCCAAGGGCGCGCCCGGCGCTGCCCCCGATGGCCCCCCGCCGGCGGGCCCGGATGGCGGCCACGGGCCGCACCGCTTCGGCCATGGCGGGCCCGGTCATGATGGGCAGGGTCATGATAGGCCAGACCATCGCGGGCCGGGCCATTGGGGCCCCCACCCCGGCGAGCATATGGCCGAGCTGGGCCTCATCCTGCAGCAGGCCGATCCCGCCCACACCGGCACGATCACGCATGATGCCTTCGTGAACGCGGCCCTGGCCCTGTTCGACAAGGTGGACACCAACCACGACGGCAAGATCAGCAAGGCCGAGCGCGAAGCCGCCCGCGCCCAGTGGCGCGCCCAGCACCCCGGCTGGAAGCATGGCGAACACGGCGAGCATGGTGAACATGGCGAGCATGATGGCCCGCCGCCGATGGGCCCGGATGGCGATATGCCTCCGCCCCCGCCGCCGCCTGCCAAATAATTTTTTGAAGAAAGCCGATTGCCGATGACCCACCCCGCCACGAAGCCAACCGCATGATCCAGCCCACGGGAAGCCCGGTGCGGTTGCTGCTGGTTGACGACGAGGCGGGCCTGCGCGAACCCCTGGCGGCCTATCTGGCCCGCCAGGGGTTCATCGTCGCCGAGGCCGCCAGCGCTGCCGAGGCGCGCGAAACCCTGCGCGAGCAGCCGGTGGATCTGGTGCTGCTCGATATCATGATGCCCGGCGAGGATGGGCTGTCGCTGTGCCGGCACCTGTCGGAAACGCGGGCGATCCCCACCATCTTCCTCACCGCCCGCGGCGAGCCGACCGACCGCATCGTCGGCCTGGAGATCGGCGCCGACGATTATGTGGTGAAGCCCTTCGAGCCGCGCGAACTGGTGGCGCGCATCCGCTCGGTGCTGCGCCGTTCGGCCCGCGCGCTGGCAGAGCCGGCGGCGGACGAGGATTTCCTCTTCGATGGCTGGCGGCTCGATCCGCTGAAGCGCCGGCTGACCGATCCCGATGGCGCGGTGGTGGCGATCTCCTCGGTGGAATTCCGCCTGCTGATGGCCTTTGTCGAACACCCGCGGCAGGTGCTGGACCGCGACCGCCTGCTCGACATGGTGCAGGGCCGCGAGGCGCATCTGTTCGACCGCGCGGTGGACAATCAGGTGAGCCGCCTGCGCCGCAAGATCGAGGTGGACAGCCGCAACCCGCAGATGATCCAGACCGTGTGGGGCGGCGGCTACATGCTGGCCGCCGATGTGCGCCGCGTGCCCTCGGTGGGCGAATGACGGTGGCCGAACAGCCGCCCCGGCGCCACCGGCTGCTGCGCCTGTGGCCGGCCAGCCTGCAGGGGCAGGTGTTGCTGGCGCTGGCGCTGGCGCTGCTGCTGGCGCAGGGCATCGGCGCGGTCCTGCGCTATCAGCTCAGCCAGCAGCACCGCCGCGAGGAGCTGGTGAACGCGGCCGCCTTCCGCCTGATGGGGGCCCTGCGCGAGGCCAGCCAGCCCGACCATGGCCATGATCACGATCACGCTCACGATCCGGGCCACGATCAGGGCCCGCCCGATGCCGGCCACGACGGCCCGCCCCCGCCCGACAGCGGCCCCCCGCCCCGTACCGACGAGCCCCGCCCGCTGCATGCCGAATGGCAGCCCGCCTTCGCCCCTGCCCCTGCCGACCATCGCTGGGACGAGGAGGAGGAGCGGCTCTCCCACATTCTGGCCGATCAGGGCGTGGCGGTGGCCGATGTGCGGCTGGCCCGGCGCAGCGTGGCCGATGATCCTGTCTCGCAGGTGTGGCTGATGCGGCGCTGGGGGCGGCTGGGCGGCCATCAGGCGCCGGCCGCGCTGGGCCTCAGCGCGCCGCCCAAGGCGCCCACCCGCCTGCTGGTGGCCGCCATCCAGCCGCAGAAGAACGGCCCCTGGCTGGTCGCCCGCGTGCTGATCCCGCCGGCCTATGATGCGGGCGAACTGCTCTATGCGCTGATCGCCCAGACGCTGATCATCTATCTCGTGCTGGTGGGCGTGATGGCGCTGGTGCTGCGGCGGATCACCCGGCCGCTGGCGGCGCTGGAGAAGCGGCTGATCGCCTTTGCCGAACACCGCCAGGCCGATGGCCAGCTGCCCCCCGAAGGCCCGGAAGACCTGCGCCGGCTGATCCTGGCCCACAACCGCATGGAAGACCGCATCGCCGCCCTGCTCGACGAGAAGGACGTGATGCTGGGCGCCATCGGCCACGATCTCAAGACCCCGCTGGCAGCGCTGCGCGTGCGCATCGAATCGGTGGAGGACGACACCGAGCGCGCCCGCATGGCCCAGACCATCGACGAGATCGCCCGCACGCTCGACGATATCCTCTCGCTGGCCCGCGTGGGCCGGCCGAGCGAGCGGCTGGAAATGACCGAACTGTCGGCGCTGGTGGCGCAGGTGGTGGAAGATTACGAGGACATGGGCGAGCCGGTGCTGCTGGAGGAGATGACCCGCCTCAGCCTGCCGGTGCGGGCGATCTGGCTGCGGCGGGCGCTGCGCAACCTCATCGGCAATGCGCTGCGCTATGGCGGCGGCGCGCGGGTGAACCTTGCGCGCGAGACGGTGGCCGGCCACAGCACCGCGCGCATCACCATCGAGGACGACGGCCCCGGCATCCCCGAGGCCGCGATCGCCGCGATGATGGAGCCCTTCCGCCGCGGCGAGCCCTCGCGCAACAGCCTCACCGGGGGCGCGGGGCTGGGCCTCACGCTGGCCCGCGCCATCGCCGAGCAGCATGGCGGCAGCCTGACGCTGGCCAACCGGCTGGATGGCGCCGGCCAGATCGCCGGCCTTGTCGCCACCCTCAGCCTGCCGCTGCCCTGACCTGCCTTTCGGAAACCACGGAAACACCGACAGCTTTTGCATGGCGGCGGCAAGCCGGCTAGAAGGCTCGGCCATGGCCCATTCGCCCTCTTCTGCCGCCCTTGCGCCCTTTGTGCTGCTGGATGATGCCGGCGGCGGCGAAGATTCCCGCGCCCGCCTCTATCGCGCGCCCGGGCAGGTGATCATCGCCCGCCGGCCGCAGGATGTGGCGCCGGCCCTCACCGCCGCCCGCGCCGCGCTGGCGCAGGGCAAAGCGCTGGCCGGCTGGCTGGCCTATGAGGCGGGCCTGCCGCTGGAGCCGCGCCTGGCGGCCCTGTGCGCGCCGCGCACGGGCGCCGATGGGCCGCTGGTGTGGCTGGGCGTGTTCGATGGCTGGGAAGAGATGCCGGCCGCCGCCGTGCCCGCCTGGCTGGCCGCCGAAACCCGCAGCCCCGGCCCCCACCGCCTGGGGCCGATGGAGCCGCAGCTGTCGCCCGGCGGCTATGCCCGCGCCTTTGCCGCCATCCGCGCGGGGATCGAGGCGGGCGATATCTATCAGGCCAATTTCACCCTGCCGCTGGCCGGCAGCTGGCGCGGCGATCCGCTGGCGCTGTATGCCAGCCTCAGGGGAGCGGGCGGCGCGGCGCATGGCGGGGTGGTGTTCGATGGCGCCAACTGGCTGCTCAGCCTCTCGCCCGAGCTGTTCTTCGCCTGCGCCGATGGCGATATCCGCGTGAAGCCGATGAAGGGCACCCGCCCGCGCGGCGCCACCCCGGATGAAGACGCCGCCCTTGCCGCCCAATTGCGCGCCAGCGTGAAGGACCGGGCGGAAAACCTGATGATCCTCGACCTGATGCGCAACGATCTGGCCCGCGTGGCCGAGGCCGGCAGCGTGCGGGTGGAAAGCGCCTTTGCGGTGGAGCATTACCCCTCTGTCCACCAGATGGTGTCCACCGCCACCGCGCGGCTGGCGCCGGGGCTGGGACCGGTGGACGTGCTGGAGGCGCTGCACCCTTGCGGCTCTGTAACCGGCGCGCCCAAGATCCGCGCGATGGAACTGATCGCCCAGCACGAGCGCGACCCGCGCGGCGCCTATTGCGGGGCGCTCGGCCATATCGATCCGGCTGGCACGGCCGCCTTCAATGTGGCAATCCGCACCCTGCGGCTGACCGGCGACGGGCAGGGCGCAGCCAGTGGCGGCGGGGGCCGCGCGGTGCTGGGGGTGGGCTCTGCCATCGTGGCGGATTCCGATGCCATGGACGAATGGCGCGAATGCATGGTCAAGGGGGGCTTCGTGAGGCAAGCGGCAGCCGGCGCGGATGGCGCCCAGTTCGACCTGATCGAGACGATGGCCTTTGCGCCGGACGAGGGCATTCCCCTGCTGGAGCGCCATCTGGAACGCATCGCCGCCAGCGCCCGCGCGCTGGGCTTCGCTTTCGACCGGCATGGCGCGCGCAATGCCATCCATGCCCTGTGCTTTGCCGCCGAAGCGCCCGCCCGGCTGCGCCTGCTGCTGGCCCGATCGGGTGCGATCAGCCTGGAGATCGGCCCGGCGCCGGTGCCTTTTGCCGCGCCCCTGCCCTGCATCCTGCTGCCCGCCCCGGTGGACCGGCTGGACTGGCGCCTGGCGCACAAAACCTCCGAGCGCGGCTTCTACGAGGCCGGCCTTGCCGCCGCCCGCGCCGCCGGGGCTGGCGAGGCGCTGTTCGTGGGCGAGGGCGGCTGCCTCACCGAGGGCTGCTTCACCAGCCTGTTTGTGGAACGCGATGGCCAGCTGCTCACCCCGCCGCTGGCCGATGGGCTGCTGCCCGGCGTGCTGCGCGCGCAATTGCTGGCCGATGGCCGCGCCCGCGAGGCGCGGCTGCGGCCCGAAGATCTGGCCGGGGGATTTTACCTTGGTAATGCGCTGCGCGGGCTGATACCGGCCGTGCTGTTATGACCGATCCGATCCTGTCTGCGGCGCTGGCCCGCATTGCCCCCTCGCCCACCACCGCGATGACCGACCGCGCCATTGCCCTGCGCGAGGCCGGGCGTGACATCATCTCGCTTTCGGTGGGCGAGCCCGATTTTGCCACGCCCGACCATGTGGTGGCAGCGGCCAAGGCCGCGCTTGATGCCGGGCAGACGAAATACACCGCCGTTGGCGGCTCGACCCAGCTGAAACAGGCCGCCGCCCTCCATTTCGAGCGCGATCTGGGCATTGCCGCGCCCACCGGCCAGATCACCGTTTCGGCCGGCGGCAAACAGGCGATCTTCCACGCCCTGCTGGCCACGCTGAACCCCGGCGACGAGGTGCTGATCCCCGCGCCCTGGTGGGTCAGCTATCCCGAGATCGTCCATTTTGCCGGAGCCACGGTGGTGCCGCTGGCGACAACCCCGGCCACCGGCTTTCGCCTTTCGGCCGAGCAGCTGGCAGCGGCGATCACCCCGCGCACCCGCTGGCTGCTGCTGAACAGCCCCGGCAACCCCACCGGCGCCTGCTATTCGGCCGAGGAACTGGCGGCGCTGGGCGAGGTGCTGGCCCGCCACCCGCAGGTGCTGGTGATGAGCGACGACATCTACGCCCCGCTGCGCTACACGCCCGGCGCCCATGCCACGCTGAGCGTGGTGCGGCCCGATCTGGCCGGGCGCGTGCTCACCGTTTCCGGCGTTTCCAAAAGCCACGCGATGACCGGCTTTCGGATCGGCGTGGCCACCGGCCCTGCCTGGCTGATCCGCGCGATGGAGCGGCTGCAATCCCATTCCAGCGGCAACCCCTGCTCGATCAGCCAGGCCGCCGCTGTGGCCGCCTTCGAGGGCCCGCAGGCGTTTCTGGCCGATTGGCGCGAGCGTTTCCGCACCCGGCGCGATGCCGTGGTGGCGGCCATCAACGCCATCCCGGGGCTGGCAACGCCGGTGCCCGATGGTGCCTTCTATTGCATGGTCGATGCCGGCCCCCACATGGCCCGCTTTGGCGATGACACCGCCTTGTGCCTGCACCTGCTGGAGCAGGGCGTGGCGCTGGTGGCGGCCAGCGCCTTTGGCGGCGGCCATTGCGGCTTTGCCGGCTTCCGCATCAGCTTTGCCGCCGACGATGCACGGCTGGCCGAGGCCCTTTCCCGCATCGCGAAAGCCCTGGCGTGACGCAACTTCCCATCCTTTTCGAAGACGGCGAGGCGCTGGTGATCGACAAGCCCGCCGGCCTGCCGATCGACCCGCCGCGCGCTGGCGGCCTCAGCCTTGAGAACTATCTGGAGGAACTAAAGCTGGGCTTCCAGCGCCCGCCCATGCCCGTCCACCGGCTGGACCGCGACACTTCCGGCTGCCTGCTGCTGGCCCGCAACCCCAAGGCGCTGAAGCGCTTTGCCGCCGCCTTTGAGGCCCGCGCGGTGGAAAAGCGCTATCTCGGCATCGTCGCCGGGCCGGTGGCGGAGGACAGCGGCACGATTACCCTGGCGCTCAGCAAGATCAGCAGCGCGGCGGCCGGCTGGCGGATGATCCCCGCCAAGAAGGGCAAGCCCGCCATCACCCATTGGCGCAAGCTGGCCGAAGTGGGCGGCCACACGCTGGTGGAATTTCTGCTGGAAACGGGCCGCACGCACCAGATCCGCGTGCATGCCGCCAGCGGCCTTGGCACCGCCCTGCTGGGCGATCCGATCTATGGCGACAGCGCCGGCGCGCCGCGCACCATGCTGCATGCCGCCAGCATCACCCTCACCCGCGCGGGCAAGCCGCCCATCACCGCCAGCGCGCCGCTGCCGGATGATTTTGCCGCGCTGGGCTTTGTGGATCCGGGCCATGGCCGATGAGGCCGAGGCCGCCGTCAACCGCGCCATGGCGGCGCTGAGCGAAAGCTTCATCGCCGCGGCGGGCCCCGGCGGGCAGAATGTCAACAAGGTGGCCACCGCCGCGCAGATCCGCGTCAGCCTTTATGCGCTGCGCCTGTCGCCGCCGGTGTTCCAGCGGCTGAAGGAACTGGCCGGCAGCAAGGTCACCTCGGCCGGCGAGCTGGTGTTGACCGCGCGCAGCTTCCGCACGCAGGAACAGAACCGCGCCGATGGCCGCGAGCGCCTGTCCCAGCTGATCCGCGCCGCGCATGATCTGCCCGAAAAGCGCGCCAAGAGCCGGCTGAACCGCGTGGGCAAGGCCCAGCGGCTGGAATCGAAGAAGAAGCGCGGCGCGGTGAAGGCCGGCCGCGG
Source organism: Novosphingobium sp. (assembly GCA_035653915.1). Lineage (GTDB taxonomy): Bacteria > Pseudomonadota > Alphaproteobacteria > Sphingomonadales > Sphingomonadaceae > Novosphingobium. The sequence goes on from DASRYE010000200.1 coordinate 9,256, forward strand.
CCGCGTCAGCTTCGATTAGAGCGGCTTGCTTTAGAGCGTTTTACTGGGGCTGGTTGCCGGCGGGCTGGCCGGCATCGGGGGCGGGCCGCCCTTCGGCGCTGGCGGCAACGGCAGCGGCAGCGGCGGCCATGTCTTCCGGCGCCTGGCGGGTGGAGGCGGCTTCGGCGGCATTGGCGCCGCTATCGGGCGCGGGCACCGCG
>DASRYE010000201.1:0-14541 GCA_035653915.1 Novosphingobium sp.
TCGATCCCGGGCGAGGACACTTCCAGGCGATAGGCCTCGTGGATCAGCACTTCGCCGGCTTCCTCCAGCGCGTCGATCCGGTCGGAAATGCGGTGCGAGAGCGTCACGCAGTCATCCATCACCAGCTGGCCGGTCTCGGGCCGCTCAGCCATGATCTGCAGCGTGTGCTCCTCATCGCCCACCTCGGTCTTGCCGAAAAGCGCCACGCGCACCAGATCGAAACCCAGGGCCTTCACCTCGGGCTCGACGATCTCGGTAATACGCGCGATATTGCTGGCCATAATCTCTTTCGGTTCACCCAAGGGGCAGACATTCCGGAAATGCCAAACCGGCCGGCCCCTTCAAGGCGCCAGCCCGGCAAAGCATTCACAATGTCGGGATGAAAAGCGCTATAGGCCCCTTGCCAGCAAATTGCAAGCCGCTTGGGGGCCCTCTTCAGCCCCCCGCCTTCACCCCAGCGCCGCCTCCACGCGGCGCCACACATCGGCCACCGCTTCTGCCGCCGGGCTTTTGGGGGCAAAATGCACCAGCGGCGCCTGTTTCACGCCCATCTGCTCCACCACGCTGGCCTGGGGGATGGCCGGCCAGTCGGCATGGGCGGCCAGCATCTCGCGGTGCAGGCCCTTGCGCCGGTCCACCATCGAGAACACCGGCAGCAGCACCGGCGCCTTCTTGCCGCGCGCCTCGGCCAGATGGGCGCGCACCTGATCCAGCGTGCGGATCGCCAGCGGCGCCGGCGCCACCGGCACCACCAGAATATCGGCCGCGCGGAAGATCTGGTCCGACAATTCGCCAAGGCCGGGCGGGCAATCGAGGATGATCCGCTCGTAATCGGGGGCCAGCCCCTCCAGCAGCTTGCGCAGGCGCTTGGGCTTGTCGTCGGCCAGCGCCGCATCCAGGTGGCGCAGCGAAAGATCGGCGGCGATAAGGTCCAGCCCCGGCACGTCGGTCGGCTCCACCACCTCGGCCGGATCGATATCCTTGGCAAAGATGCGCTGCGCCTTGTGCCCGCGCGCGCTATCCCCCAGCAGGAACGAGGCCGCCCCTTGCGCATCCACATCCCACAACAGGGCCCGCCCCTTTTGCGCCGCCGCTTCCGCCAGATTGACCGCCAGCGAGGATTTGCCCACCCCGCCCTTCATGCTGTAAACCGCGATCACCTTGCCCATCTGGTGTCCTTCTGCCGCCCGCAATATCCAAGGGTTGCGCGCCTAGCAGGCAAAAGGCAAGCCTGTGTTACAGCCGGCGCGCCTGCGCCATCGGGCTGGATTTGCGCGCAAAGCCGGGCTATTCGCCTCGGCCCATGAGCACACCTGCCCCCCGCAGCCTCGACGACATCGCCGAGGAATATGCCTTCCTCGAGCCCGACGAGCGCTATCGCCTGCTGATCGACCTCGGCCGTGCGCTGCCCCCCATGCCCGATGCGCTGAAGACCGACGCCACGCTGGTGCGCGGCTGCTCGGCGGCGGTGTGGGTCTATCCGGCGCCGGGCGAAGGCGGCCGGCTGAACTTCCTGGCCGACAGCAACGCGGCCATCACCAAGGGCATCATCGCCCTGGTGCTGAGCGCGGTGCAAGGCAAGCCGGCGGCAGAAGTGGCCGACATGGACATCGCCGCCGCCCTCGCCCCGTTCGATCTCAGGAACCAGCTGTCGTCCAACCGCACCCAGGGCGTGCCCAACATGATCGCGCTGATCCATGGCCATGCCGCGCGGATCGCCGGGGCGGCGGAATAGCGGAATAAGCGCAGAAGCGTGATGCGGGGGCAGCGGGGCCTTCAAACCCCCTCGCCCTCCCGCAGCGCCTCGCCCTCCCGCAGCGCTTCGCCTTCCCGCAGCACCACGCGCCCGGCGGCCCGCTGGCGCGCCAGCGCGCGCTTCAGCCGCGCCGGATCGCCAGCGATCACAAAGCCAAAGCTGACACCCCCCTCCTTGCCGATCGCCGCATGGTGCAGCCGGTGCGCCTGCACCAGCCGCCGGGCATAGCCGCCGTGCGGCACATAACGGAACCAGCGCTGGTGGATGAGGCCATCGTGAATGGCGGTGTAAACCAGCCCATAGGCCAGCACCCCCAGCCCGATCCACGTGCCCGGCCACCATGCCGCCAGCCCCAGCAGCGCCATCACCGGGCCGCTGCCCAGCGCAAAGGCGGTGATGCTGATCGCCGCGCCCACCAGCGCATAGCGGTCGTTCTTTTCCCAGAAGCCGGCGTGCGGCTCGTGGTGATCGCGGTGCCAGGCCCAGCCGGGGCCATGCATGATGTATTTATGCGCGCTCCACGCCACGCCCTCCATCACCAGAAAGCTGGCGCACACGATGAGAAAGGCGAGAAAGGCTTGCATGGGCCCCCTATGCGCCCCCCGCGCCCCGCCGCCAAGAGCGGATGGGGCCCGGCACATGCCCCCGCATTCCATTGCAGCGCCCCCTGCCGGCCCTTTGTGCTCTTGTCATCACGCGCCCCAATGCCTAGGTCGGGCCTGTCATGAGCAACACTCCCCGCACCCTTTACGAGAAGATCTGGGATGCCCACGTGGTCGAGCGCCGCGCGGATGGCACCTGCCTGATCTATATCGACCGCCATCTGGTTCACGAAGTCACCAGCCCGCAGGCGTTTGAAGCGCTGCGCGCGGCGGGGCGCAAGGTGCGCCGGCCCGACCTTACCCTGGCCGTGCCCGACCATAACCTGCCCACCACCGCCCGCCGCACGGCCGAAGGCGCCCGCGTGCCCATCGCCGATGCCGAAAGCGCCCAGCAGCTGGAAGCGCTGGAAGCCAATGCGCCGGCCTTTGGCATCCGCTACATCGGCGATGCCGATGCGGAACAGGGCATCGTCCATGTCGTCGGGCCGGAACAGGGCTTCTCGCTGCCCGGCGCCACCATCGTCTGCGGCGACAGCCACACCGCCTGCCACGGCGGCCTGGGCGCGCTGGCCTTTGGCATCGGCACTTCCGAGGTGGAGCATGTGCTGGCCACCCAAACCCTGCTGCTCAAGCAATCGAAGACGATGGAAGTGCGCGTGGAGGGCGATCTGCCCGCCGGCATCAGCGCCAAGGATCTCATTCTCCACATCATCGGCGTGGTGGGCACCGCCGGCGGCACCGGCCATGTGATCGAATATCGCGGCAAGGTGTTCGAGGACATGTCGATCGAGGGCCGCCTGACGGTGTGCAACATGTCGATCGAGGCGGGCGCGCGCGCAGGCCTGGTGGCGCCCGATGCCACCACCTTTGCCTATCTTAAAGGCCGCCCCTATGCCCCCAAGGGCGCCGAATGGGACAAGGCCGTGGCCTGGTGGCAAAGCCTGGCGACCGAGGAAGGCGCCCGCTTCGACAAGAGCGTGGTGATCAACGCGGCCGATATCCAGCCCACCGTCACCTGGGGCACCAGCCCGGAAGACATAGCGCCGATCGGCGGCGTGGTGCCCGCGCCCGAAAGCTTTGCCGATGCCTCCAAGCAGGATGCCGCGCGCAAGAGCCTGGCCTATATGGGCCTCACCCCCGGCCAGAAGCTGGACGAGGTGGAGATCCAGAACGTCTTCATCGGCTCTTGCACCAACAGCCGCATCGAGGATCTGCGCGCAGCCGCCGCCGTGCTGAAGGGCCGCCACAAGGCCGCCAATGTGAAATGGGCGATCGTCGTGCCGGGCTCTGGCCTGGTGAAGGCGCAGGCCGAGGCCGAGGGGCTGGACAAGGTGTTCATCGAGGCCGGCCTTGAATGGCGCGAGCCGGGCTGCTCGGCGTGCCTGGGCATGAACCCCGACAAGGTGCCGGCCGGTGAACGCTGCGCCTCCACCTCCAACCGCAATTTCGTCGGCCGCCAGGGGCCGGGCGCGCGCACGCATCTCGTCTCGCCGGCGATGGCGGCGGCCGCGGCCGTGACCGGGCACCTCACCGACGTGCGCACCCTTCTGGGCTGAGCAAAGCAGGAGCGAAAAGATGAGCGACAAAACCGAAAAATCGTCCGAGCGGATGGGCTGGGGCGGCGCGGCGGCCCTGGCTGGCGCGGCGATCGGATCGGCGGCGCTGGCCGCGGCGCTGCTGTTTGCCAACCGCCGCAAGGCCAAGCCCACAGACACCCCCGCCCACCCCGAACACGCCCCCGAGACGGATTGAGCGGAGCGACAGACATGGAAGCAATTGCAGAGGTTTCCGGCAAGGCGATCCCGTTTGGCCGCAAGAATGTCGATACCGACGTGATCATCCCGGCCCGCTGGCTGAAGACGATCACGCGGGAAGGGCTGGGCAAGGGCGCTTTCGAATCGGTGCGCGCCGAAGAAGGCAATGTGTTCGACAACCCCGCCTGGGCGGGCGCGCCGATCCTCATCGCCGGCGACAATTTCGGCTGCGGCTCCAGCCGCGAACATGCCGCCTGGGCACTGCTCGACATGGGCGTGAACTGCGTCATCGCCCCCAGCTTTTCCGACATCTTCTCGGGCAATGCCTTCAAGAACGGCATTCTCACCGTGGTGCTGCCGCAAGCCGAGGTGGACCGGCTGCTGGAAGTGGCGCAGGATCATCCGATCAGCGTGGATCTTGAGAGCCAGACCGTGACCACCCCCTTCCAGGACCGTTTCTCCTTCGAGATCGATCCGTTCCGCAAGCATTGCCTGCTGGAAGGGCTGGACGAGGTGGGGCTGACACTGGCCCAGGCCGACAGCATCAGCGCCTATGAGGCCAAGGCCGCCGGCAACCTGTCGTTTCTGGCCAGGGCCGCGGCCTGAACGCCGATCCCGGCCGCCGGCGCACAGCGGATTTGCGCCGGCGCAAGGATTGCCGCTGCGGCCGGTGCATGATCGGCACCGTGCCCTTCCGGGCTTGAACCAGCGCCCGCGCGGGATTACCCCGGCCGGGCCTGCAATTAGGGGAACTGCCTGCCATGACCAATTTTCAGGACCGCGAGCGCGCCGAAGAGGCCAAGTTCGCCCATGACGAGGAAATGGAATTCCGCATCCAGGCGCGGCGCAACCGCCTGCTGGGCCTGTGGGCGGCCGAACGCATGGGCCTCTCGCAAGTGGAAGCCGATGCCTATGGCAAGAGCGTTGTCCAGGCCGATTTCGAGGAATCGGGCGATGAGGACGTGATCCGCAAGGTGCTGGGCGATCTCGTCGCCGCCGGCATCGAGGCGGAAGAGGCCGAAGTGCGCAGCGCGCTGAAGGCCAAGGAAGCCGAGGCCCGCCGCTCCGTCATCGGCGGCGTCTAAGATTGCAGGATCGCGCGCCGGCCCCAGCGCCGGCGCCCCCCTCGGAGTTGCCCCGATGCCCATGCCCGCCCCCCAGATCGAAGCGCTGATTCGCGCCGCCCTGCCCGATGCCGAGGTGACCATCACCGACCTTGCCGGCGATGGCGATCATTATGCCGCCCATGTCGTTTCGGCCGCGTTTGCCGGCAAAAGCCGCATCGCCCAGCACAAGCTGGTCTATGCCGCGATCGGCCCGGCGATGGGCGGCGAACTGCACGCCTTGCAAGTCACCACCGCCATCCCTAACTAGGCGGTTCCTTCCCCTGTTCTTGCGTGAGCGTAAAAATGACCGACACCCCCGCCGATCCCGTGGCCCAGCGCATTGCCGATCTGGTCGAAGGCCATGATGTGGTGCTGTTCATGAAGGGCACGCCGCTGTTCCCGCAATGCGGCTTTTCCAGCCGGGCGGTGGCCATTCTCTCGCATCTCGATGTGCCCTTCCACGCGGTGGACGTGCTGCAGGATGCCGAAATCCGCCAGGGCATCAAGGCCTTCTCCGACTGGCCGACGATCCCCCAGCTCTATGTGAAGGGCGAATTCCTGGGCGGCAGCGACATCATGATGGAAATGTTCGAGGCGGGCGAGCTGCACGCGCTGATGGCCGAGCAGGGCATCGCCGCCAAGGGTTGAAGCCCCCTTCAGACTGACAACAAGGCGCCGCTTTCCACCCGGAAGGCGGCGTTTTCGTATGGGCCTGGCAGGAGGAGCCCCAAGGAGGTGGAGCCGCCGAGATCGGGAAGGCGGCCCCACCTGTGCTCGAGATCATCAGCGACCGGGGAAGACAGAGCTTCTTGGAGACCGGGTAGTCAGCTCTGCCCATCGCTTTCGAGACTTCTTGGGTGCAGACAACTAAGCACAAGCTGTGCCAAACAGTCAACCTGCTGTTTTTACGTATATTTCCAAAATACGCGATGCGCCCGCCGCCTCCCCTTGTAAAATTGGCCGACAGGCCTGCCGCCGCGCCCCTGCCGCCTTGCGCATTTCGCATTTGCCTCATCGCCCCCCTGTGGCACACAGGCGCCCCCCGCCCCTCTCCCCAGAGCCTTTGCATGCCCGCCAGCCCTGCCCCTGCCTCTCCCATTCCCGCCGCCACGCTGGTCATCTATCGCCGGGCGGCCAGCGGCCCGGCCGAAGTGCTGATGGTGCAAAGATCGGCGCAATTGCGCTTTGCCGGCGGCGCGGTGGCCTTTCCCGGCGGGCGGGTGGATGCCGCGGACGAAGCGCTGGCGGCCGAACTGGCGCCGCCCGGCCCTGCCGAAACCGCCGGGGAAAGGCTGGCCGAAACCGCCGCCCGCATCGCCGCCATCCGCGAAACGCTGGAAGAAACCGGCCTGCTGCTGGGGCTGGCAGGCCCTGTCAACGCGGCCGACGCCGCCGCCGCGCGCGCCTTGCTGAAGCGCGAGGGGGCCTTTGCCGCCGTGCTGGCCCGGCATGGCTGGCGGCTGGATCTGGCCGCGCTGGTGCCGCTGGCCCGCTGGCGGGGCCCGCGCCCGCCGGCCTATGACACCCGCTTCTACCTCGCCGATGTGGGCACCGGCGCCCAGGCGCTCAGCGCCGATGCCAGCGAGACCGACAGCCTGTTCTGGGCCAGCCCCGCCCGCACGCTGGCGATGGCCGCCGAGGGCGCCGTCTCGCTGGTGTTCCCCACCCGGCGCAATCTGGAACGGCTGGCGCAATTTGCCGGCTTTACCGAGGCCCGCGCCCATGCCGAAGCCACGCCCCGGCCGCTGATCCTGCCGCGCGAGGAAATCCGCGCCGGCGAGCCCTGGCTCGTTATCCCCGAGGGGCTGGGCTATCCGGTGCTGGGCGAACCCCTGGCGCAGGCCCGGCGGGGCTGAGCCCGCCCCACCTGTCAAATTTGCCGACACCCCCTTCGCGCCCGCCATGCAGGAGCCTGCCGATGCCCCCGATTCCCCCCCGCAAAGCAGCCCTGGCGCTGATGCTGTGCCTTGCCGGCAACGCCGCTGCCAATCCGCCCCCTGCCACTCCACAAGCGGGCAGCGCCGCCCATGCCATGGTGGCCGCTGCCAATCCGCTGGCGGTGGCCGCCGGCCTCAGAGTGCTGAAGGCGGGCGGCAGCGCAGTGGATGCGGCGGTGGCCGTGCAGGCGGTGCTGGGGCTGGTGGAGCCGCAAAGCTCCGGCCTGGGCGGCGGCGCCTTCCTCACCTACTACGACGCCAAAAGCCACCGCGTCACCGCCTATGACGGGCGCGAAGTGGCCCCCGCCGGCGCCAGCCCGCGCCAGTTCCTGGGGGCAGACGGCCGCCCGCTGCCCCCCTTCGCGGCCATGCAGGGGGGCATTGCCAGCGGCGTTCCGGGCGCCATCGCCATGCTGGAAATGGCCCAGAAAGACCACGGCCGCCTGCCCTGGCGCGGGCTGTTCGGCGATGCGCGGGCGCTGGCGCTGAAGGGCTTTGTCGTCTCGCCGCGGCTGGCCAGTGCCATTCGCAGCGGCGCGCCGGGCGCTGCCACCGCCGATGCCCACCGCTATTTCAGCCGGGCCGATGGCACCCCCTTGCAGGCCGGAGACCGGCTGGCCAACCCCGCCTATGCCGCCAGCCTCGATGCCATTGCGCAAAAGGGCGCGGCCGGCCTGCTGCAGGGGCCGCTGGCCGCCGGCATCATCGCCAGCCTGCAGGCAGCGCCGCTGCCCAGCACGATGACCCTGGCCGATCTGGCCGCCTATCGCCCCCGCCGCGCAGAAGCGCTGTGCCGGCCCTATCGGGTGTACGCCATCTGCACGCCCGGCGCGCCATCGGGCGGCCCGGCCGTGCAGGAAGCGCTGGGCCTGCTGGCCCACACCGACATCGCCGCCCGGCGCCCCGACGACGAGAAGGCCTGGTTCCTTTTCGCCCAGGCCAGCCGCCTCGCCTATGCCGACCGCGACCGCTATGAGGGCGACCCTACCTTTGTCCGCTTTCCGCAAGCCGGCCTGCTGGCGCCCGCCTATCTGGCCGATCGGGCGAAGCTGATCGGCGAGGTCGCCGGCCCTGTCAGCTGGGGCCAGCCGCAAGGCGCCCCCACCCCCGGCGCCGATCACACCCAAGAGCCCGGCGGCACCACCCATTTCGTCATCGTCGATGCCCGCGGCAATGCCGTTTCCATGACGACGACGGTGGAAAATGTGTTTGGCAACGGGCGCATGGTGGGCGGCTTCTTCCTCAACAACCAGCTCACCGATTTCTCCTTCTCGCCCAGCGATGCAGATGGCACGCCGGCGGCCAATGCGGTGGCGCCGGGCAAGCGGCCGCGCTCGTCGATGGCGCCCACCATCGTGCTGGGGGCTGGCGGGCGGCTGGTGGCGGCCACCGGATCGCCCGGCGGCAGCTCGATCATCGCCTATACGCTGAAGAGCCTGGTTGCCCTGCTCGATTGGCACATGCGCCCGCAAGAGGCCGCGGCCCTCCCCAATCTGGTGGCGCGCGGGGGCAGCTTCACCGCCGATCCTTTCCCGCAGCCGATCATGGCCGGCCTTGCCGCCCGCGCCCTGCCCCTGCAAACCGCGCGCGGCGAGGCATCGGGCATTCACAGCATTCTCGTGGTGAACGGGCGCTATGTCGGCGGGGCCGATCCCCGGCGCGAGGGGCAGGCGCGCGGTTTCTAACGCAAAAGCGGCGGGAAGCGCTCTCCGCTCCCCGCCGCCTGGGCCTTGTTTGCAAAGCCAGCGGCTGGCTTTAAAAAAGGTGGGGCCCGGGTGCTGGCCCGGGCCCCTCGCTCCGATCATGCCCGGGCCAGTCCCCCAACCGGCCAAGGCTCCCCCGATTGTTCAGAACCGGATACTGGAGCGAATTCCAAACTGCTGCGGCTTGGTCGGATAGGACCGGGCATAGGACAGACACGGCGAAGCGCTGCAAGCCAGGTTCTTCGACAAGACGCCGCGCTCATCGAACGCGTTGTTGATGAACAGCGTAAACGATAGATTATCCTTCGTCCAGCCACCTGAGAAATCAACCGTGGTGAAACCCTTGTTAGAGCCAAGGATCGCCTGCCAGTCGTTGCGCAAGCTGTTGGCCGTGCTCGACTGGCTGTTGAGCGAGCCCTGCAGGAAGGCCTTGGCCCGGCCCACGGCAAATTCGTAGCGCGCGGTGGCGTTCAGCTTCACGCTGGGCGTGATCGGCAGCTTGGTGCCCTTGGCGGCAAACAGCCCGCCATAGGCCACATTACCGCAGCCATCGGCCAGCGGGCAGATGAAATCCTGCGTCAGCTTGGCATCCACATAGGTGCCGCTGGCCGAAACGGTGAGCCCGCGCGCCACGCGCCAGCTGACATCGCCCTCGATCCCGCGCGAACGGGCAGAGCCGGCGTTGAGCGTAAAGATCACTCCCTGGATGCCGGGCTGTGCATATTGCACATTGTTCCAGTCTTCCCAGAAGATGGCGCCGTTGAAGCGCAGCCGCTTGTCGAACAGGGTGGTTTTCCAGCCCAGCTCATAGTTGGTCAGCGTGTCGGCCTTGTAGGGCCCGGGGTTCTGCGTGTAGCCGTAGAAATAGGTGACACGGTTGTTGCCGCCCGGGCGGAAGCCGGTGGAATAGGTGAAATAGACCATCGCATTGTGGTTCACCTGCCACTTCAGCGAGGCCTTGTGCGTCTCGCCGCTGCCGACATATTTGGAATTCACATCCGGGCAGGAGAAGACGGTGACATTGCCCGTGCAATTGTTGGTGGCCGCCACCTTCGACAGCGTGCCCGCCCCGCCCGACCAGCCAAACAGCGTGTTATCGGCGATGAAACCGCGGATACCGGCCGTCAACGTTACGTTGCGGGTGATGTCGTAGGAGCCTTCGGCAAAGGCGGCATAATCGCGGTCCACGCGATTGAGGTTGGAATAGAAGATATCGTCACCGTAAACGGCGCCGCCCTCCTGGCTGCCGCTCAGGCCCGGGATCTCGTAATTGGCGATGAAACGGTCGGTCTGGCGCTGCATGAACAGGCCCGCCGTCAGCCGCCAGGGGTTGTGCGCGGGCGAGGAGATGCGCAGTTCCTGGCTGAACTTGGTGTATTTGTTGTAGGTGTCCACCACCTGCGTCGGGTCGATCGCCTTGCCGTTCGCATCGGTGAAGTGGGTGTAATCGGGATAGAGCTGGTCGTAAGCCACGGTGTAATAGGAATAATCCGCCACCGTATCGACGCGCCGGTCGAAATAGCTGCCCGAATAGGTCACATCCCAGTCCGACAGCTTGCCCTGGATCGTCAGCGAGGCGAGATACCAGTCGTCGCGGTCGTGGTCGGGCGTGAAATCATGCACCTGCAGATCGCCCAGCGCCGGCGTGCCATTGCCCGGCGAATAGCCTTCCGGGCCATAGAGGAAAGTGCCGCCAGCGGTCTGGTGCTGGTAGTAGACAGCGGGCGTCACCGTCCAGTTGTCGTCCAGCTCCACGCGCAGGGCCGCGCGGCCACCGGCCTGATCCACCTGGTTGAAGTTCTTGGCAACATACTTGCTGTTGCTGACATTCATCGGATCGGTGGCATAGATCGGGTTGTCGCCGCTGTCATAGCCCGAGGTATACTGGCGCTGATAGGTGCGGGTGCCCGGCACATTGCTGATATAGCCGCCATCATGCTCGTAATAGCCGCTGATGCGCAGGGCCGCCCGATCGCCGATGGGGATGTTGATGAAGCCCTCGGCCTTGCCGCCGGCGCTGCCCGGGCCGAACTTGTTGAACTCGCCGTCAAGCCCGCCTTCCCACTTGCCCAGCTTGGGCTGGTTGGTGATGATGCGCAGCGTGCCCGACAGCGAGCTGGCGCCATACAGCGTGCCCTGCGGCCCGGCCAGCGCCTCCACCCGGGCGACATCGTAGATATGCATGTCGACCGAGCCGAAGATCGTCGTCACCGGGGTTTCGTCGACATAGACGCCGGCGGCCGGCAGCGGGCCCGAGGCGATGCCATCGCCGCCATTGGTGATGCCGCGGAAATAGAGCTGGCTCTGCCCGGGCCCGAACGACTGGTAGCTGACCGAGGGCAGCAGCTTGGCGTAATCGTCGAACCCGGCGACCTGGTGCTGTTCCAGCTGCTGGGCGGTCATCGCGGTGATGCTGATCGGCACCGTCTGCAGCGATTCGGAGCGCTTGGTGGCAGTCACCACGATCTCGCCGGCCGTATCGCCAGCGGAGGCCGGCACGGCGGCATCGCCAGTACTTTCTCCGGCGCTTTCTCCAGCATGGGCGGTGGCGGCAAAAACCGGCGCCAGCGCCAGCGGCGAGGCGAACAGGGCCAGGGCGGCCCGATGCGAAAGCCGGCGCGCGGCTTTGCGGTCGTCAAAAATCATGCATGTCCCCTGATGGCAGCTTTTGCTTTTCCGGCGTCCCTCAAGCCAGAGCGTTCTGCCGAACCGACAGGCATGTCAATATGATGGCTGTCAACGCACAGAAACATTGTCGCCATGTTGCAAAGCTGCCGCATTCAGCGGGCAGCGCCAGCCCTTTGCGCCCCCTCAATCCTCCGCCAGATCGCCCAGCCCTTGGCGAAGGGGACCAAGAAAAGGCGAAAACGCCCGCCATTGGTCCACCCCGTCGGCGAAGATGGGGCGGCGCACCTGTTCGCTGCTGGGGGTTTGCACGGCGCGCTCGGTTTCCCAGAAGCGCAGGCAGCCCTCCTCGAAAGGCAGGCCGACATGGGCGATCAGCGCGCGGATCTCGCGCGCGCTGTCGGCCACCATCGCCTCGTGGCTGACCCGATGCACCGCGCCCGGCAGTACACCATCCATATGATCCATGAAACGGACATAGGCGCGATAGTAGCGGGCCAGGTGATCCTGCCGGTAGCTGAACGCCTGCCCCCGCGCATAATGCTGTTTGAAATTGGAAAAGCAGCAGGCCATGGCGCCGCGCCGGGTGTCGATGATCTTCGCGTGCGGCAGGATCAGCCGGATGAAGGGCACGAAGGACCAGTTGTTCGGCATCTTGTCGATGAACAGCGGGCGCCCGCTCTTGCGATGCACCCCCGCGCGGGCCAGATAGGCCGCCCCCAGCTCGGCCCGCTGCGGGGCGGAAAGGGCGGCAATGGCAGCGATATGCCCGCCATCCACCGGCCCTGTCTGGCGCGCCAGCATCTCGATATCGGGCAGTTCCTTGGTGCCTTCCACGGCGCTGTGGCTGGCCAGGATCTGCTCCACCAGCGTGCTGCCCGAACGCGGCATGCCCAGCACGAAGATGGGATCTGCCGCCGGATCGCCCCCTTGCGCGCGCGCGGCGAAAAAGGCGGGATCAAGCGTGGCGCAGGCCTCGTCCACCAGCGCCTCGATGCCGGCCGGATCATAGCGCAACTGCCCGGCGCGGATGGCATTGGCCGCCTCGTAATGGGCAAAGGCGGCGGGCACATCGCCGGCATCCTCGGCCGCCTTGCCCAGGGCAAAATGGAGGTGCAGCCGGTCGTCCTCGCCCAGCCGTCCGCTGGCCAGCGCCTTTTCCATCGCCGCGCTGTCACCAGCGGAAAAGCGCAGCGCCTTCAGATTGGCAAGGCTCCACCAGGCCTCGCCCAGCGCGCCTTCCAGCGCGATGGCACGGCGATAGGCGGCAATCGCATCGGCCTTGCGCCCCACCGTCTTCAGCGCATGGCCATAGGACAGCCACAGGCGCGGCTGGTTGTCGCGCAGGGCCAGCACCGCTTCGAAACGCGGCACCGCATCGGCATAATCGCCGATCCGCGCCAGCGCCACCGCCTGCAGGTTGAGGAAAGCGGGGTTCTCCGGCTCTGCGGCCAGCAGCAGCGCCACCTCGGCCAGCGCCTCTGCAAAGCGGTGGCGGCGCAGCAGCAGCATCGCCATGTTCTGCCGGGCGGGCAGAAAGCCGGGCGCCAGCTCCAGCGCGCGGGTCAGCAGATGGCCGGCATCCTCCAGCCGGCCGATGCGCCCCGCCAGTTCCGCCAGCATGCGGATCGCCGCCACATCGGTGGGGTGCTGCTTGAGATAGGGCTTCAGCAGCCGCTCGGCCTCGGCCAGCCGGTTGGCGGCCAGATGCACGCCCGCCGCGCGCAGGGCCGGATCGTTCACCGCCACCAGCGTGGCGCGCTGATAGGCGGCATCGGCCTCGGCGGCCAGCCCGGCGGCAAAACAGGCATCGGCCAGATGGCGCCAGCCTTCCGGCGCATGGGGCTGGGCCAGGGCGGCGGCGCGCAGGGCGGCCAGATCCGCGCTCATGCCGGCCGGCGCATGATCAGTTCATCATCGCGCCAGGCGCCCACCGGGAACTGATAGCCGCCCACCACCGCAAAGCCCCGCCCGGCATAGACATGCTGCGCCTTGAGATTGCCAGACCACACGCCCAGCCACACCGGCGCGCCCGCCGCCGCCAGATGATCCAGCGCATGATCGAGCAGCACCTTGCCCAGCCCCCGCCCCTGCACCCGGCGCAGGAGATAGAGCTGATACAGCTCGCCATCGCCCGGCGCCACTTCGGCATGGGGCAGCTTGGCCGGCCCCACATGGGCATAGGCCACCAGCGCGCCGCCTTCTTCCTCCATCACCCAGGTGCGGTGGGCCGGATCGGCGATTTCCGCCGCCACCGGCCCCTCGCCATAGCTGGCCGCCTCGAACAGGGCGCGATCGGCCGGCGGATAGGGAATGGCAAAGCCTTCGAGGAAGGTTTCGCGGAAACAGGCCAGCTTCAGCGCGGCCAGCGCCGGCGCATCTGCCGGGCGGGCAGCGCGCAGAACGCAAGGAAGAAGGGGTTCGGCAAGGCTCATGGCGGCCGCGATACAGCAATCGGCAAAAGCGCGCCAGAAGGAGCGCGCCTAGCGCCGGCCCAGCGCCTTGAGGCCGGCCAGCGCGCATAATTCATCGGCCCGGCCGATCACTGCTCCGCCCGCGCCCGAAACGCCCAGCGCGCCAATCACCTTGCCCCGCCGGAAGATCGGCACCGCGCCGCCTTCCACAAACATCGCCGGCCCCACGCGCGCCGCAACGCCCGGATCGCGCGCCGCGGCTGCCGCCACTTGCGAGCTGGGCCGGGCAAAGGCCAGCGCCACTTCCGCCTTGCGCATCGCCACGAACACATGACTGCCATTGCTGCCATCGGCGCTGAGCATGGCGCGCGCCTCGCCGGCGCTGTCGATCACCGTAGCGCCCACGCGTGATCCGCCCCGCTCGCAGGCCGCCACAGCGGCGGCCGCTGCCCGCGTGGCCGCCGCCAGCGGCAGGCCGGGGGCGGTGCTTTCCGGCGGATCGCCCGGGCCCGGCAGATGCACGCCCGGCGGCAGCGGCGGGGGCGGCGGCAGGGTGCCGGCCGCATCCACCATGCCGAAGGGCGGCAGCACGTCGCCCGGCAAGGCGCGCGGGCCTGCCGGGCTGTCGTGGAAGGCGCCGGCGG
>DASRYE010000202.1:0-2543 GCA_035653915.1 Novosphingobium sp.
GAAGAACACAAAGCCGGCCCACAGCGCCAGCCAAGCCGCCGCCGCAACGGCCACCGGCGCCGCGCCTTGCCCGCCGGCCGCCACAGCGCCCAGCGCCGAAAAGGGCAGGAATATCTCGATATCGCGCAGCAGGTTGCGCGCGATCACCATGTCGGCCGAAAGGCGGCGCCCGTCGCGCGCGGCCACGCGGATCTTCATGATGCGCTTGCCCGGCGTTGCCCCGCGCGGCCCCAGCTCGAAGGCCAGGAACCAGCCGTTGCGCAGCAGGAACGCGCCCGCGATCAGCACCACCAGCAGGAACTGGATGGCATGGTCGCCCGCGTTGCGGCCATCGATGTGCCGCCCCAGCTGCACCATCCCGCCCGCGGTAAAGATGACCGCAATGACCAGCGCCACCATCGCCCCGCCCATGAGCATCAGGTCGAGCAGCAGCGCCCCCAGCCGCGCGCCCCGGCTGGCCAGTGTGAGGGTGAGCACCAGTCCCTCGGGCGTGGTGATCTGGCGCTGCTTGGCGCTGGCAACGGGCATGGCCGCTTTGCGTTTCATGGCAGCGCGCTTCATGGCTGCTCCTTGCGGAATGCCACGAAGAACCAGCACAGCCAGAACACCAGCATGAAGCCGCCCACCGCCATCCGCCCGGCAGTGTCCTGGATCAACTGCCGCGCAAACCCCTCGAGCAGGCCCGCCACCAGGAGCATGATCACCACGCCCAGCATGACCTGCGCCGCGCGGCGCCCGGCGGCCTGCGCCGCCTCCATGACGGGCAGGGCGCCCGGAAAGGCGATCGAGCGGCCCACATGCAGCCCGGCCGCCCCTGCCAGCAGGATGGCGAACAGCTCGGTCGTGCCATGCACGCACAGCCAGCCCACCAGGTCGACCAGCAGGCCCTGGCCGTTAAACAGCCACAGCATCGCCCCCAGCTGCCCGGTGTTCTGCACCAGCAGCAGCAGCGTGGGAATGCCCAGCGCAAACCCCAGCGCAAAGCACAATATGGCGATCTGCGCGTTGTGCCCGAACAGATAGGCGGCAAACACGCCCAGCATGTTCTGATTGCGCACGTCAAACAGCGTTCCACGCAGCACCGCGCGGCTGGCCCCGGGCACGCGCACCTGCTCGCCCGCGCACAGCGCGCCGTACCATTGCGGGTCGTGCGCCACCAGCAGCCAGCCCACCACCGTTCCGGCCACCATGACCGCCAGCGCCACGCAGATGTCGGGGGCAATGGCGCGCACCGCCCGGCTCCACCCGCCGGCAAAGAAGGCGCGCAGCCACCCGCCAAACGACACGCGCGGGCCATAGATCAGGAACCAGGCCCTTTGCGCCAGCGCTTCCAGATAGCTCAGCGTGGCCAGATCGAGCGAGGTTTCGCGCGCGATCGAGAGCGATGAGGCCAGTTGCCGATAAAGCACCGGCAGGTCGAGCACATCGCGGTCCGACAGGCCCGAGAGGCGCCCGCTCTCCATGCGCGCGACAATGCCCTCGAGCCGGCGCCAGTCGCCCTCGCGCGCCAGGCGAAAGCGGTCCGATCGCAGGGCGGCGGCGGCTATGGCCGCCTCGTCGGGGGCAGGCGCCGCGCCCCGGCGGGCAAAGCGGCTGCGCAAGGCCCCCAGCAGCGTGTCGCTCATCCGATCCCTCCTGCCCGTTTGAGCGCCAGATAGGCGTCGATCAACCTTGGCCCGATGGCCGTGTGCGGCGCCTCGACCACATCGACGCCCATTGCCCGCAGGCGCCCCGTTACCAGCGCCCTTTGCCGCAGCAGCGCGTCGGCCGCTACCGCCATGGCCACCTCGCGCGCATCGGCCGGGGCCGCGCCGGCAATGCCGTCCAGCTCCTCGTCGCGCAGGGTGACGAACAGCACGCGGTGGCGCGCCACCAGCCGGCCAATCGCCTCGACCATCATTTCGGCGCTGGTGGGGTCGGTAAAATCGGAAAACACAACGATGAGCGAGCGGCGCTGCAACCGGCTGGCCAAAGTGGCCAGCGCCAGCGTGTAGTTGGGTTCGCGCGCTTCGTAATCCAGCGTGGCGGCTGCCGCGCGCAAGCTGGCAAACCCCTGCGTATCGGTGGCAAAGGGGGTGAGCAGGCGCACCTTGGCGGCAAAGCCGAACAGCGCCACCCGGTCGCCGCCCTTGACCGCCACCCACGTGCAGGCCAGCGCCGCCGACACTGCCCGATCCAGCCGCGAAAGACCCGCCACCGGCTCGCACATGGCCTGCCCGCAATCCACGGCAAACACGATCTGGTTGTTGCGCTCGGCCTCGTATTCCTTGGCATACAGGTGGGCGTGGCGGGCCGAAACCTTCCAGTCGATGCGGCGCCGGTCCATGCCGGGCTGATATTCGGCCAGCGTCTCGAACATGGTGCCCTCGCCGCGCAGGCGGCGGGCGATCATGCCCATCTGGCTGTCG
The DNA here is from genome assembly GCA_035653915.1 of Novosphingobium sp. GTDB lineage: Bacteria > Pseudomonadota > Alphaproteobacteria > Sphingomonadales > Sphingomonadaceae > Novosphingobium. The sequence goes on from DASRYE010000202.1 coordinate 2,409, forward strand.
CGCAGAAAGGTTTGCAGCGGCCCCTGCCGCAGCGGCGCAATGTCGGGCACCACGGCAATGGTGGCATCCACATCGCGGCGATATTGGCGCGCGCCCAGCCCCAGCGGCCCGTTCCAGCGCAGCCACGCCGCCTCG
>DASRYE010000203.1:0-10127 GCA_035653915.1 Novosphingobium sp.
CGCCTGCCCGCCGATCTCGACGCGCGGCTGACGCTGTTTGCCCAAGCTGTCGAGGAAGCCCTGGCGCAAGAAGCGTGGGACGAGGTGCTGCTGGTGGCCCATTCGCAAGGGGCGGTTTGGGCGGTGGAGGTGCTGGCCCGGGTGCTGGCCCGCAGGGGCGGGGCGCTGCCGGCCGGTTTCGCGCTGGTCACGCTGGGCGGCTGCATTCCGCTGCTGGCGGCGCGGCGTGATGCGGCAGGCTTTGCCGCGGCGCTGGCGCGGGTGCGGGCGGCAGATCCCGCCTGGCTCGATCTCGCCTCGCCGGCAGATGGGGCCTGCGCGGGGCTGATGCCGCCCGGCAGCGCCCCGCCGCCGCCGCGCTTCACCCAGCGCAATCCGCGCTGGTATCGCTATGCCGCCACGCGCGGCGGGCAAGACAGGCTGGCGGTCCACTTCAACTATCTGCGCCGGCTCGATCGGCCTTCGCCGCTGGATTATCCGGCGCTGGCGCTGGCCGCGCAGCCGCTGGCGGCCTCCATCGCCGCCTTCGATGCGGCGCATGCCGGATGAGCACCTGCCCCTTCACGCCGCCCTATCCCCGCCCGCTGGCCAGCAAGGCCGGGCTGCTGCGGCGCTTCTGGCGCGGGTGGCACAGCTGGGTGCACACGCTTTTCGCCCAGAGCTACCGCATGAAGATGGGGCAGGTGCGCCTGCCCCGCCTGACCCTGCATGTGGTGAACGCGCCGGAACTGGTGGAGGAGATCATGGCCGATCCGGGCGGGGCCTTTCCCAAGCACCCGCTGCTGGCCGATATGCTGGAACCCTTGCTGGGCGCCAGCCTCTTCACCGCCAACGGCCCGCATTGGGCGGCGCAGCGGCGGATGATGGGGCCCGCCTTCGCGCAGGCGCATCTCGATCGCAGCTTTGCGCCCATGGCGGCGGCCTGCGCCGGGCTGATGGCGGATTTGGCCCACGCGGATCTGGCCGCGCCCCTCGATATCGACCCGCTGATGACCCATGTGACCGCCGATGTGATCATGCGCACGCTGTTTTCCACCCCGCTGGCAGAAGGGCCGGCGCGGCGCCTGCACCGGACCTTCGCGCGCTATCAGGCCTGGGCGCAAAGGGCGGCGCTGCTGGGCCTCTATGGCTTGCCGGGGCTGGGCTGTGGCGGCCGGGCACGGCGGGCAGGGGCAGAGATCCGCGCGCTGTTCGCACCGCTTGTCGCCGCCCGGTTGCAGGCCCCGCCGCCCTATCCCGCGCAAGATATGCTGGACGCACTGATCGCCGCCCGCCACCCGGAAACGGGCGCGCCCTTCAGCCAGGGCGATCTGGTCGATCAGGCGGCGATCCTGTTCCTGGCCGGGCATGAAACTTCGGCCACGGCGCTCACCTGGGCGCTCTATCTGCTGGCGGAAAGCCCGGAGTTGCAGGAGCGCCTGCATGCCGAAGTGGGCGCGGTGGCGGGCAGCGGCCCGATCGATGCCGCGGCGGTGAAGCGGCTGGAAGGCGTGCGCAACCTGTTCCGCGAGGCGCTGCGGCTGTATCCGCCGGTCAGCTTTCTGCCGCGGCGGGCGGCGCGAGGGGCGTTGCTGCGCGGGCGCGCGGTTGGCCCTGAGGATATGCTGGTTATCTCTCCCTGGCTGATCCACCGCCATGCCGATCATTGGCCATGCCCCCACGCTTTCGATCCCGATCGGTTTGCCCGGCCGGAAGGGCAGGCGGCAGCTGCCCATGCCTTTCTCCCTTTCGGCAAGGGGCCGCGCATCTGCATCGGCGCGGGCTTTGCCATGCAGGAAGCGGTGTTGATCCTGGCCAGCGTGATCCGCGCCTATCGCCTGCGCTATCCGGCCGGCCCCAAGCCACAGTTGACCAGCCGGCTGACCCTGCGCCCGCGCCATGGCATGCCGCTGTGGCTGGCGCCGCGCGGGTGAGCGCAGGCTAGATCGAGCGGATGCGGCCGGGGTCTATCCTGTCGGCCTTGAGGCGCACGGCCAGCGGGCGGCGCACGATACAATCGGGCTGGTCGCTGGCGGGCAGCTGGCGCACCAGGGCAGGGTTGATCTCCTGGCGGAAGGCCACGCCAAAGCGCGGCGCCTGCACCCAGGCCACCACCCCTTCCACCCAGCCGATATTGCGCAGATCGATGGCAATCGCGGCGCCCCTTGCCGGCACCAGCTGGCTTTCCGCCATGATGCCGCTGGCCGACAGGTTGCGCAGCTTCACCCGCACGATGCGCGCATCGCCCACCAGCCGGCAATCGGCCATCAGCAGCAGGCTTTCGCGCGCGGCAATGCGGCTGTCGGCAGGCTGCGGGTCGGGCGCGGGGAAGGGGGTGTCGTCTGGGCTCATCGCATTGCCTGTTGTGGGCGCCTGTCGTGGACCGGAAAGGCACGCCGCGCGCCATTTTCCGGGCCGCCCGAAACTAGGCGCCAAAGGCAAAGACGGGCTTGGGCCCGGCATAGGGGTTTGCCCCTGAATGCGGCCCCGGGGGATGCCGGCCGGCGTTTTTCCACCAAAAAACGCCGCAGGGCCTGGCCGAGCACCGAAAACCGCAATTTATGGCTTGAAACTGGGATTCAACTGTGATTCCCTTCCATTCATGCAAACGCTGCGTTCTCCTCATCGCCTGCTGCGTGAAAGCCTTGTTCAGGGGGTGGCGCTGTGTTGCCTGCTGGTGATGCTGGCGCTGGCGGTGGCCGGGCCCAGCGGCCTGCTGGCCTGGCAGGAGAACCGCCACGATCTGACCCTGCGCCAGCAACAGATCGCCCAGCTGACCCACCAGCGCGACCAGTTGAAGAACCGCGTGGCCCTGCTTGATCCGCGCCATGCCGATCCGGATCTAGCGGGTGAATTGCTGCGCCGTAATCTGGGCGTGGCGCACCCCGACGAGATGATCATCATCGTCCATTGAGGAGGGCGGAACCGGTTCCTTATCGCCTGCCTTTCACACATATATAACCGATATGGTTTTAACCTATCGGAACTGCTTGCCAGCCATTACAAAATTCGTATGCACCTGTTTCCGGGCGCAGGGCTTGCGCCTATAGACCGGCGCCACTCCAGCCTTATACGGGGAAGTCGACTTGGCCAAATCCGCCAGAACCCAGGCCGCAGCCACTGCCGCAGCCGAAGATGCCAGCAACCCTCTCCACGCCCTTCAGGCCGCCTATGAAGCGAACAATCGCTATGGCGCTTCGGACGAGGAACTGCTTCATTTCTACGAACAGATGGTGCTGATCCGCCGCTTCGAGGAAAAGGCCGGCCAGCTCTATGGCCTGGGCCTGATCGGCGGCTTCTGCCACCTCTACATCGGCCAGGAAGCGGTTGCGGTGGGCATCCAGTCGGCGCTGCAGGCCGGCCATGACAGCGTGATCACCGGCTATCGCGACCATGGCCACATGCTGGCCTATGGCATCGACCCCAAGGTGATCATGGCCGAGTTGACCGGCCGCGAGGCTGGCATCAGCCGCGGCAAGGGCGGCTCGATGCACATGTTCTCCACCGAGCACAAGTTCTTCGGCGGCCATGGCATCGTCGGCGCGCAGGTGTCGCTGGGCGCGGGCCTGGCCTTTGCCCATAACTATCGCGCCGATGGCGGCCTGTGCGTGGCCTATTTCGGCGATGGCGCGGCCAACCAGGGCCAGGTCTACGAGAGCTTCAACATGGCCGCTCTCTGGAAGCTGCCGATCATCTTCGTGGTCGAGAACAACCAGTATGCCATGGGCACGGCGGTGAAGCGTTCCTCGGCGGAAACCCATTTCCACCGTCGCGGCGCCGCGTTCACCATCCCGGGCATGGATGTGAACGGCATGGACGTGCTGGAAGTGCGCGCGGCCGCCAATGTGGCGGTGGAATATGTGCGCGCCGGCAATGGCCCGGTGCTGATGGAACTGAACACCTATCGCTATCGCGGCCACTCGATGTCCGATCCGGCGAAATATCGCAGCCGCGAGGAAGTGCAGGATGTGCGCGAGCATCGCGATCCCATCGAGCATGCCAAGAAGGACCTGATGGAGCGCGGCATCCCCGAGGAAAAGCTGAAGGACATCGAGAAGCGCATCCGCCAGATCTGCGCCGAAGCGGCCGATTTCGCCGAAACCTCGCCCGAGCCGGCCCCTGGCGAACTGCATACCGACGTACTGGTGGAGAGCTACTGAGATGGCAATCGAACTGAAGATGCCGGCGCTCTCGCCGACGATGGAAGAGGGCAAGCTGGCCAAGTGGCTGGTGAAGGTGGGCGATGAGGTCCGCTCGGGCGATATCCTCGCCGAGATCGAGACCGACAAGGCGACGATGGAATTCGAGGCGGTGGACGAGGGCACCGTGGGCGCGCTGCTGGTGGCCGAGGGCACCGAGGGCGTGAAAGTGGGCACGGTGATCGCGCTGATCGGCGGCGAGGGTGAGGCGGCTGTGCCGGCCGCAGCCGCCCCGGCGCCGGCCCCTGTGGCAGCGGCTGCTGCGGCCGTGGCGGCGCCCGCGCCGGTGGCCCGCCCGGCCGATCCGGTGGTGCCCCATGGCACCAACATGAAGACCTCCACCGTGCGCGAGGCCCTGCGCGATGCCATGGCCGAGGAAATGCGCCGCGACGAGCGCGTCTTCGTGATCGGCGAGGAAGTGGCCGAATATCAGGGCGCCTACAAGGTGACCCAGGGCCTGCTGGAAGAGTTCGGCGCGCGCCGCGTGATCGATACGCCGATCACCGAATATGGCTTTGCCGGCATCGGCACCGGCGCGGCGATGGGCGGCCTGCGCCCGATCGTCGAGTTCATGACGTTCAACTTCGCCATGCAGGCGATTGACCACATCATCAACTCGGCCGCCAAGACGAACTACATGTCGGGTGGTCAGATGCGCTGCCCGGTGGTGTTCCGCGGCCCCAATGGTGCGGCCAGCCGCGTCGGCGCGCAGCACTCGCAGAACTATGGCCCGTGGTATGCCAATGTGCCCGGCCTGATCGTCATCGCGCCCTATGACGCGAGCGATGCCAAGGGCCTGCTCAAGGCCGCCATCCGCAGCGAGGATCCGGTCGTGTTCCTCGAGAACGAGCTGGTCTATGGCCGCACCTTCGAGCTGCCCGAGCTGGACGACCACGTGCTGCCGATCGGCAAGGCCCGCATCATGCGTGAGGGCAAGGACGTGACCATCGTCAGCTACTCGATCGGCGTGGGCATGGCGCTGGACGCCGCCGAGCAACTGGCCGCCGAAGGCATCGACGCCGAGGTGGTGGACCTGCGCACGCTGCGCCCGCTCGACAAGGCGACGGTGCTGGCCTCGCTGAAGAAGACCAACCGCATCGTGGTGGCCGAAGAAGGCTGGCCGCAGTGCTCGATCGCCTCGGAAATCGCCGCCATCGTGATGGAAGAGGGCTTCGATGATCTCGACGCGCCGGTGGTCCGCGTGTGCAACGAGGATGTGCCGCTGCCCTATGCGCACAACCTCGAAAAGGCCGCGCTGATCGATGCCTCGCGCATCGTGGCGGCGGTCAAGAAGGTGTGCTACCGCTAAGCGGCAGCGCTGCCTCGCGTTTTGGCGCGCAGGCACATCTGCCAAAGGGAAGGGGCATCGCCATGCGCGGTGCCCCTTTGCCGTGTTATTACAGGAACCAGGAACCGCGCATGACCGAGCTGACCGACAGTCTGCCTCCCTTGCAAAGGCTGGCGCTGGCCTATGCGCCGGCGCCGACGCGTGCCCTGTGGGCGGCATTGCTGGCGCTGGACGGGCGGCTTGCCGGCGTGGTGCGGCAAGTGGGCCTGGCCGGCAAGGAGCCGATGATCGCCCAGCTGCGCCTGGCGTGGTGGCGCGATCGGCTGCAGGAGCCGGCGGCGCAATGGCCGGCGGGCGAGCCGCTGCTGGCAGCGCTGGCCGGATGGCAGGGGCAGCATGGCGCGCTGGCCGCGCTGGTTGACGGGTGGGAGCATCTGCTGGCCGAAGCACCGCTGCCCGCCTATGCGATGACCGCCTGGGCCGATGGCCGGGCGCACGCCGCCAGCGGGCTCGCCGCCCTGCTGGGGGCCGATGCCCAGGCCGCCGCGGCGCTGGCCCGCGCGTGGAGCCTGGCCGATCTGGCCGCCCACCTGTCCGCGCCCGAGGAGCAGGCCGAGGCCCGCCGCCTGTGGCAGGAAGCCCCGCTGCCCCCCCGCGCGCCGCGCGCCCTACGCCCGCTGGCGGTGCTGGGCGGCCTGGCCCGGCGCGAGGCGGCCGGTACCCCGGCAAGGGGGGTTAACGGATTGATTCTGGCTTTAAGGCTTGGCTTGTGGGGCGCCTAAGGTAAAACCCATATCCGGTGACGAGGCAGGGGGGCTGGAAACGTCGTGAACCGGATCATTCTCGGGGCTGTGGGGGCGCTGCTGTTGGCAGCGGCGGGGCTGTTCTGGTGGCAGGGCCGCGCCCAGCTGGAAAAGGGCGCACCGCCGCCCGATATTTCCGCCAGTCGCGCCGCCTCAGGGCCGGTGGAGCTGCCTACCGCCGGCGCCCATGGCCGCGGGCCGGGCCTGCCCGGCGCTGGCAAAGCCACCCAGACCACCGAGCAGAAGCGCTTCAACCGCTTTGACAAGAACCACGATGGCCGCATCACCCGCAACGAGATGCTGAGCACGCGCGTTGCCGCTTTCAAGAAGCTGGATGTGAACCACGACAACCTCCTCACCTTCGAGGAATGGGCCGTGAAGACCGCCAACCGCTTCAAGGAAGTGGATCGCAACGGCGATGGCATCATCACCCGCGACGAGCTGGACGCCTATTACGCCGCGCAGGATGCCAAGAAGGCCGAGCGCGCCAAGGAACGCGCCGGCCGCTGCGCCTGCGCGCCCGATGGCCCCGCCGGCAAGGCGCGCGCCACCGGCAAGCCCCCGGCAGACGACGACGAGGACCAGTAGGCGCTAGTCCAGCGTGGCCAGCCAGGGGGCGATATCGGCCTTGGCGCGGGCGGTGTAGGCCAGCTTGCGCAGCGGCTTCTTCACCTTGCGCTCATGTACCACGGGCGGGAATAGGCCGAAATTGATGTTCATCGGCTGATAGGTGTCGGCCTCGGCATCCCCGGTGATATGGGCCAGCAGCGCGCCCAGCGCGGTGGTCGCCGGCGGCGGGCTCCAGGCGCGGCCGGTCAGCTCGGCGGCGGCCATCAGCCCGGCCAGCATCCCCACACTGGCGCTTTCCACATAGCCCTCGCAGCCGGTGATCTGGCCGGCAAAGCGGATATGCGGCGCCGATTTCAGCCGCAGCTGCCGGTCGAGCAGCACGGGGGAATTGAGGAAAGTGTTGCGATGAAGGCCGCCCAGCCGGGCAAATTCCGCCTTCTCCAGCCCGGGGATCAGGCGGAACACGCGGGTCTGCTCGGCATATTTGAGCTTGGTCTGGAAGCCCACCATGTTCCACAGCGTGCCCAGCTTGTTATCCTGCCGCAGCTGCACCACCGCATAGGGCCAGCGCCCGGTGCGCGGATTATCCAGCCCCACCGGCTTCATCGGGCCAAAGCGCAGCGTATCCTCGCCGCGCTCGGCCATCACCTCGATCGGCATGCAGCCGTCGAAATAGGGGGTGTTGGCCTCCCATTCCTTGAACACGGTCTTCTCGCCGGCCAGCAGTGCCTCGCGGAAGGCGAGATACTGGGTCTTGTCCATCGGGCAGTTGATGTAATCCTTGCCGTCGGAGCCCAGCGCGATGCTGGCCTCGGCGCCCTTGTCCCAGCGGGCGGCGCGCCAGGCGATGTCCATGTCGATCGTCTCGTGGTAGACGATGGGGGCGATGGCATCGAAGAAGGCCAGGCTGCTGGCACCAGTGGCAGCGCCAATGCTGTCTGCCAGGGCGGCGGCGGTGAGCGGCCCGGTGGCGATGATGGTGAGGCCCGCTGGCGGCAGGCTATCCACCCGTTCGCGCGCCAGGGTGAGGGTGGGCTGGGCGGTCAACGCCGCCTCGATCTCGGCGGAGAACACGTCGCGGTCCACCGCCAGCGCGCTGCCGGCGGGCACGCGGGCCCTGTCGGCCGCGGCCATGATCAGCGAGCCGCACTGGCGCATCTCGTGGTGCAGCAGGCCGACCGCATTGCTGTCATGATCGTCGGAACGCAGGGAATTGGAGCAGACCAGCTCGGCCAGGCCATCGCCCTGATGGGCCGGGCTGCGCAAGCCTTGCGCTCCGCCGCGCATTTCCGACAGGCGCACTTTGAGGCCCCGGCGGGCCAGCTGCCAGGCAGCCTCGCTGCCGGCAAGGCCGCCGCCGATGATGTGAATGTCGTCAGCCATGGTCAGGCCGGCAGGGCAGGCAGCACAACCGCGCCATCAGCCGCCCGCGCCACGGGCCCGTGGCCGCGCACCACCGCCAGCGGCAAGGCGCCATAGACATGCGGGAACAGCGCCCCCCCGCGCGCCGCTTCCCAGCGCACCGCGCCGGGCAGGGCCGCTTCTGCCGCCGCCAGATCGACAGCGGCCAGCACCAGGCCTTCCTGCCCGGCAAACCACTTGTCCAGCGTGCCGGCCAGCTGCGCTTCGGCCGACAGGTGGATATAGCCATCGGCCAGATCCACCGGGGCGCCGGCAAACAGGCCCGCCTGCTGCCAGGTGGTCCATTGATCGGTGGTCAGGATCTTCCAGGCGATGGTCATGCCTCGGTGGTCCCGGTCTCGGCCCCGGTGCTGCCTTCCACGCCGCCGTCTTCCTCGGCGCCTTCTTCCTCAGCCAGGCGCACGGCCGAGACGACATGCTCGCCCGCGCCCACGTTGAACAGCCGCACACCGGCCGAACCGCGCCCGATCACCCGCAGGCTTTCCAGCGGCAGGCGGATGAGCTTGGCCTGATCGGTCACCAGCATCAGCTGATCGGCCTGATTGGCCGGGAAGCTGGCCACCACCGCGCCATTGCGGGCGATATTGTCGATATTGGTGATGCCCTGGCCACCGCGCCCGGTGCGCCGGTATTCATAGGCAGACGACAGCTTGCCATAGCCATTGGCGCAAACGGTGAGGAGGAACTGCTCGCGCGCGGCAAGTTCGGCCATGCGTTCGGCCGGCACGGCGGGCTCGCCTTCCTTCTCGCCCTTCCAGGGGGCGAATTTCAGATAATCCTCACGCTCCTCGCTGGTGGCGCCCACGCGGTGGAGGATGGAGAGCGAGATCACCTCGTCGTCCCCCTTCAGCGCCATGCCGCGCACGCCGGTGGACGTGCGCGAGGCAAATTCGCGCACTTCATCGGCGGCAAAGCGGATGGCCTTGCCCTGCCGGCTTGCCAGCAGCACATCGTCGTCCTCGGTCAACAGGCCCACGCCGATCAGGCGGTCGGCGCTGCCGTCCTCGAAGCGCATGGCGAATTTGCCGTTGGAGGGGATGTTGGCGAAGGCATCCATGCTGTTGCGGCGGATGTTGCCCAGCGCCGTGGCAAACACCACCGACAGCTTGTCCCATTCCGCCTCGTCTTCCGGCAGCGGCAGCACAGTGGCGATCGTCTCGCCCTGATCGAGCGCCGGCAGCAGGTTGACGATGGGCCGCCCGCGCGTGGCCGGCCCGCCTTCCGGCAGCTTGTAGACCTTGAGGCGATAGACCTTGCCGGCGGTGGAGAAGAACAGCACCGGATTGTGAGTGGTGGTAACGAACATCGTCGCCACCGCATCCTCTTCCTTCGTCGCCATGCCGGCGCGGCCCTTGCCGCCGCGGTTCTGCGCACGGAAGGTGGAGAGGGGGGTGCGCTTGATGTAGCCGTCCATCGTCACCGTCACGACCATGTCGTCGCGCTCGATGAGATCCTCGTCCTCGATCCCCTCGGCAGAGCCGGTGATCTCGGACACGCGGGGCGTGGCAAAGGCGGCCTTCACCACCACCAGCTCCTCGCGCATCACGCCATAAAGCTTGGCGCGGTCCGCCAGGATCGAGAGATATTCGGCGATGGCCTTGGCCAGGCCTTCCAGCTCGTCGCCGATCTCGTCGCGGCCAAGGGCCGTCAGGCGGTGGAGGCGCAGGTCGAGGATCGCCTTCACCTGCACTTCGGACAGGCGATAGGTGGGGGCGGAAAGCTCGTCCGCGCCTTCCTCGATGGCTTCCACCAGGCGGATATAGGAGGCGATCTCGCCCATCGGCCATTCGCGCGCCAGCAGCGCGGCGCGGGCGGCGGCCGGGTTGGGCGCGCCGCGGATGATGCGCACCACCTCATCGAGGTTGG
>DASRYE010000204.1:0-4181 GCA_035653915.1 Novosphingobium sp.
CGCATTCTGGCCGCCTGGCTGCAGGCCAACACCGCCATCCCCGCCCGCCCCGGCAAGGGCGCGGCGTGGAGCGTGGACAATGCCGCCCACCGCCTGCTGGGCTGGCTGTGCCAGGCGCCGCTGGTGCTGTCGGGCCAGGACAAGGCGCTGCGCGGGCAATTGCTGGAAGCGATTGGCGCCACCGCGCGCTGGCTCGATCTTAACGTTGATCGCGGCGAGGATGTGCTGGCGCGGGTGGCCGGCTGGGTGGCGATTGTGGCCGCCGGCCTGCTGCTGCCCGATGGCCGCGCCCGCCGCCTGTATGGCGAGGCCGGGCTGGTGGCGGCGCTGGGCGAGCTGGTGGGCGATGATGGCGGCGTGCTGTCGCGCAGCCCGCTGGCGCAGATGGAGGCGATTGGCCTGCTGGTTGATCTGGCCGCCTGCTATCGGGCCAGCCGCCGCGATCCGCCGGCCGCGATCGAGGGCATTGTGCAGATGCTGGTGCCGCCGCTGCTGGCCTTGATGCATGGCGATGGCGGGCTGGGCAGCTGGCAGGGCGGCTGGGCGGTTTCGGCCGAGGCGCTGGCCGGGTTGATCGGCGCCAGCGGCGTGCGCACGCGGCCCTTGCGCGATGTGCGGCAATGGGGCTTCCAGCGAGTGACGGCGGGCAAGAGCCTGCTGTTGTTCGATGCCGCGCCCCCGCCGCTGCCGCGCCATGCCCGCCATGGCTGCGCGTCCACGCTGGCGTTCGAATTTGGCCATCTGGGCCAGCGGATCATCGTCAATTGCGGCGGGGCGGCGGCGGCTGGCGGGCTGATGCCGGTGCGGCTGGAACAGGGCCTGCGGGCAACCGCTGCCCATTCCACGCTGGTGCTTGATGATGCCAATTCCACCGCTGTCACCATCCATGGCGGGCTGGGCAGCGGCGTGACCGAGGTGGAAGTGGACCGCCGCCAGATGGCGTGGGACAATGGCCCGCGCGGCGGCATGTCGGCCACCCGGCTGGAGGCCAGCCACGATGGCTATGCCGCGCGCTATGGGCTGGTGCACCGGCGCATCCTGCTGCTGCGCGATGATGGCACCGAATTGCGCGGCGAGGACATGCTGCTGCCTTCGGGCCGCAAGGGCAAGCGCGGGGTGGTCTCCTTTGCCATCCGCTTCCATCTGGGCCCGGGCATCGAGGCGGGCCGCTCGGGCGATGGCCAGGGGGTGGGGCTGGCGCTGCCCGATGGCACTTACTGGCAGTTCCGCTCGGGCGGGGGCGAGGTGACGATCGAGGAATCGATCTGGGCCGACGAGCATGGCCGGCCGGTGCCGGTGCAGCAGCTGGTGGTGCAGGGCAAGCTGTCTCGCGGGGGCGGCAATTTCGCCTGGCTGCTGAAGAAGATGGGCTGAGCGGCCGGCTGTTAAGCTGCGCATCTTGCAGGGCAAATGGGCGATTGCCCCCTTGGCCCTTCCCAAACCCGCCAAAATCCTTATGAGGCGCGGCAAAAGGGCCCCGCCGAAGTGGGCCCGCCGTTCGCGCAAGATCCAGCCCAGAAAGGCCCCCTCATGACCGATACCGTCACGATCCGTCGTGCATTGCTCTCCGTTTCCGACAAGACGGGGCTTGTCGAACTGGGCCAGGCGCTGAGCCGGCAGGGGGTGGAGCTGGTCTCTACCGGCGGCACCGCCAAGGCGCTGCGCGATGCCGGGCTGGACGTGAAGGACATCTCCGAGCTGACCGGCTTTCCCGAGATGATGGACGGCCGGGTGAAGACGCTGCACCCCAAGGTGCATGGCGGCCTGCTGGCCGTGCGCGACAATGCCGAGCATGTGGCATCGATGGATGAGCACGCCATCGGCGCGATCGATCTGGTGGTGGTGAACCTCTACCCCTTCGTGCAGACGGTGGCGCGTGGCGGCAGCCGCGAGGACATCATCGAGAACATCGACATCGGCGGCCCCAGCATGGTGCGTTCGGCGGCCAAGAACCATGATTTCGTCGCCATCGTCACCGATCCGGCCGATTATGCGCTGGTGGCCGGCGGCGAGACCACGCTGGCCCAGCGCCGCAAGTTTGCCGCCAAGGCCTATGCGCTGACGGCTGCCTATGATGGCGCGATCAGCCAGTGGTTTGCCACTGTCGATCAGGGCGAGACCTTCCCCGAGACGCTGGCGATCACCGGCGCCCGCGTGTCGGAACTGCGCTATGGCGAGAATCCGCATCAGCAGGCGGCGCTGTATGTGCCCCATGGCGCCAGGGAAAAGGGCCTGGCCCAGGCCGTGCAGGTGCAGGGCAAGGAGCTGAGCTACAACAATTACAACGACGCCGATGCCGCGCTCGAACTGCTGGCCGAATTCCGCGATGCCGATCCCACGGTGGTGATCGTCAAGCATGCCAACCCTTGCGGCGTGGCCACCGCGGCCACGCTGGCAGAAGCCTATGAGGCCGCGTTCCAGTGCGATTCGGTCAGCGCGTTCGGCGGCATCATCGCCGTCAACCGCCCGCTCGATGGCCCGACGGCCGAGGCGATCAGCGGCATCTTCACCGAAGTCGTCGTGGCGCCCGATGCCAATGACGATGCCAAGGCGGTGTTTGCCAAAAAGAAGAACCTGCGCCTGCTGCTGATCGGCGAGATCCCCGATGCCAAGCGCGGCGGCCTTGTCGCCAAGCCGATTGCCGGCGGCCTGCTGGTGCAGAACCGCGACAATGGCGCGATCAGCCTTGATGACCTCAAGGTCGTCACCCGGCGACAGCCCAGCGCACAGGAACTGGCCGACGCGCTGTTCGCCTGGACGGTGGCCAAGCATGTGAAGTCGAACGCCATCGTCTATGCCAGGGACGGCGTGACGGCGGGCATTGGCGCAGGCCAGATGAACCGCCGCGATTCCAGCCGCATTGCCGCCGCCAAGGCCGCAGAAGCCGCCGAAACCCACGGCTTTACCGAAACCCGCACCAAGGGCAGCGCGGTGGCTTCCGATGCCTTTTTCCCCTTTGCCGATGGCCTGCTGGCCGCGGTGGAAGCGGGCGCCACGATGGTGATCCAGCCGGGCGGCAGCATGCGCGACGAGGAAGTGATCAAGGCGGCCGACGAGGCGGGCCTGGCCATGGTGTTCACCGGCATGCGTCACTTCCGCCACTGATGCCCGGGGGCCACGCCGGCTGCGGCTTGTCGCAGCCGGCGCGCGGCTGGTCGACAAGCGCCTGTGCAACTGCGGTAGGGGTCTGGAAATTAACCAGCAGATACCCACATAGGCGTCCTTAACGAATCTCAAGCATGCTGGGCAAAATGGGCCTGTTCAAATCCGACCTGTATCGTTCCTTCGCCATCGGTTTTGTGTTGGGTGCCATCGGCATCTGCGTTCTGCTTGGCCCCGGGGCCGGCAGCGGCGCGGGCAATGTCGTGCCCGCGGCGGTGGCCGCGCCCTCGCACTGAGTTTTCCGGGCGGGCTGCCATGCCGGGAAGGGCCCGCCAGGGGCGCAGCTTTTGCCTTGGCGGAAAATCAGGCTATAGCTGCCGGCCATGGGCAGTCTGTCTTCTCCTGAACGCCATTCCCATCACGAGCACAGCGGCGCCGGCCTGACCGAGGCCGCGCGCGACGTGCTGATCGCCGCCGGCGAGCAATGGACGCAGATGCGCGCCGATGTGTTCGCGCAGCTGGCCGGGCACGAACGGCCCGCTTCCGCCTACGACATCGCCGAGGGGGTTTCGGCCCTGCGCGGCAAGCGGGTGGCGGCCAACAGCGTCTATCGCATCCTCGATCTGTTCGTGCGCACCAATCTGGCGCGCCGGGTGGAAAGTGCCAACGCCTATGTGGCGAACAGCCATCCGGGCTGCCGGCATGATTGCATTTTCCTCATCTGTGATCGCTGCGGCAAGGTCGTCCATATCGACGATGATGCCCTCACCGGCGCGCTGATCGGCGCGGCGCGGGCGGCCGGCTTTGCCGATGTGCGCCCGGTGGTGGAATTGCGCGGGCTGTGCGCCGAGTGTGGCGCCCATGCAGCACTGCCACAGGGTTGACCTTGACGCATGATGCATTGCATCATGAGAGATCGACACTGCGTGCCGGAACGGGTAAATACGCCCGATGGCCAATAGCACAAAGCCCGCGCTTCTCGATAATATCGCCACGCCGTCGGACCTTCGGGGTTTGAGTGTATCGGAGCTGGTTGAACTGGCGGGCGAGGTGCGTGATGAGATGATCCACTCGGTGGG
>DASRYE010000205.1:0-2003 GCA_035653915.1 Novosphingobium sp.
GTAGCGGCGGGCGGAAACGGCGGGCGGCAAAAAAATTCCCGCCCCTGCGGCACCACATATCGAGTCTCGCACCGTGGCGCAGCCCCCATATAGGGTGGCAGACTCTGTCTGTTCCCCTTTCTGACTCATTGCGAATCGCGGGATTTGCACGAGTCGCGCCTTGACGCGGAGTCGGCGATGAATCATTTTATGGGGCCCTTTGCAGATATCCACAGGTTCATATGGTCCAGTTGCTCACCCGGCCGGCATCCGCTTCCCGCCTTGCCGGCACTCTGACGGTTGCCCCCACCACCAAGCCGCGCGCCCGCCGCGTGGCCAAGCCGCGCGTGCCCAAGGTGCAGCATGTGGGGCCGCATCCGGATCTGCCGCTGGGCCAGATCCTGGGCGGCGATTGCGTGGCGGCGATGCGCGCCCTGCCGTCCGCCAGCGTCGACATGATCTTCGCCGATCCGCCCTACAACCTGCAGCTGGGCGGCGATCTGGCGCGGCCCGATGGCAGCCATGTCGATGCGGTGACCAACGACTGGGACAAGTTCGACAGCTTCGCCGCCTACGACGCCTTCACGCGGGACTGGCTGGCCGAGGCGCGCCGGGTGCTCAAGCCCAATGGCAGCCTGTGGGTGATCGGCAGCTATCACAACATCTTCCGCGTGGGCGCCACGCTGCAGGACATGGGCTTCTGGATCCTCAACGACATTGTCTGGCGCAAGGCCAACCCCATGCCCAATTTCAAGGGCACGCGCTTCACCAACGCGCATGAGACGCTGATCTGGGCGAGCATGGGCGAGAAGTCGAAATACACCTTCAACTATCGCGCGATGAAGACGCTGAACGATGAGTTGCAGATGCGCTCGGACTGGGTGCTGCCGATCTGCAATGGCGCTGAACGGCTGAAGAAGGGCGGCACCAAGGTGCACCCCACGCAAAAGCCGGAAAGCCTGCTCTATCGGCTGATGCTGGCCACTACCAACAAGGGCGATGTGGTGCTCGATCCCTTCTTCGGCACCGGCACCACAGGGGCCGTGGCCAAGCGGCTGGGCCGCCACTGGATCGGCTGCGAGCGCGAGGGCGGTTATCGCGAAGCCGCGCTGGAACGCATCGAGCTGGCGCTGCCGCTCGATGAATCGAGCCTTGTCACGATGCAGAGCCCCAAGGCCGCGCCCAAGGTGGCCTTTGGCACGCTGCTGGAAACCGGCTGGCTGAAGCCGGGCCTTGAACTGTTCGACAAGAAGAACCGCTTTCGCGCCAGGGTGCGGGCCGATGGCTCGCTGGTGTCGGGGCAGGTCACCGGCTCGATCCATTCGGCCGGCGCGCAATTGCAGGGCGCGCCCAGCTGCAACGGCTGGACCTTCTGGCATCTGGAGCATGAGGGGCAGGTGAAGCCGCTCGATGCGATCCGCCAGCTCTACATCCTCGCCACCGAACCATGAGCGAGGCGGTATACCTGCGCCCGCTGCTGCTGGCAGACAGCCCGCAGGCGGTGGGCGGGGCGGCGGTGCGGCTGGCAGGCGGGCTGGCCTATGCCAGCCATATCGCGCTTATCCGCCGCGAGGGCGGCCGCGTGGTGGCCCGCAGCGTGCTGGAGGCGGGCGCCGTGCCCGCTGCCATGGCGGCCCTGCCGCCGGCGCTGAAGGCCGAGGCAGAGGCGCAGTGGGCCGCTTTGCAGGCCCCGCGCGCACCGCTGCATCTGGGCGCGCGCACCATCCGGCTGGATCAGCCGCAGGTGATGGGCATCCTCAACGTCACGCCCGACAGTTTTTCCGATGGTGGCCAGTGGATGGAGCGCCCCGGCGTTGCCGAAGAACATGCCGCAGCCATGCTGGAGGCGGGCGCCGCGCTGATCGACATTGGCGGCGAGAGCACCCGCCCCGGCGCGCCCCCGGTGTGGGAGGGCGACGAGATGAAGCGGGTGATCCCGCTGGTGGCGCATCTGGCGCGGGCGGGCGCGGCGATCAGCCTCGACACGCGCCGCCTGGCGGTGATGGAAGAGGCGGTGGCTGCCG
>DASRYE010000206.1:0-3720 GCA_035653915.1 Novosphingobium sp.
CCGAACTGCGCGCGCTGATCGGCGCCTTCAATGCGATGCAGCAGCGGATCGACGGGCTGCTCGATGCCAATGCGCAGACGATGCTGGCCATCGGCCATGATCTGCGCACGCCGCTGGCGCGCCTGCAATTGCGGATCGACACGCTGCGCCTGCCGGCCGACGACCGCGCCGCGCTGGAAGCCGATGTGGACGAGATGCGCGATCTGCTGGGCTCCTTGCAGGCCTATGTGGAAGGCGATGGCGCCGGCCAGCGGCGCGAGCCGGTGGATCTGGCGGCGATGGCGCAGACGCTGGTGGACCAGGCCACGGAGCAGGGGGCCGAGGCCAGCTATGCCGGCCCGCCGCGCGTGGTGGTGGACGCCCATGCCACCGCGCTGCGCCGGGCGCTGGCCAATTTGCTGGGCAATGCGCTGCAATATGGCGGGCGGGCGCGGGTGCGGCTGCGCCAGCAGGGCAGCATGATCGAGATCGCCATCGAGGACGACGGGCCGGGCATTGCCGAGGCGCATCTGGCCAAGGTGCTGCAACCCTTCGTGCGGCTGGACCATGCGCGTGAACGCAACACCCGCGGCATGGGGCTGGGGCTGGCCATCGTCGATAAGGCGGTGCGCGCGCAAGGGGGCACGCTGGTGCTGGAAAACCGGCCCGCCGGCGGGCTGGTGGCGCGCATCTGCCTGCCCGCGCGCGGCTGAGCCCCTTCAGCAACACTTCCTTACAAACCGGCAAATCACGGAAAGACGCGTCCGTCTAGCGTCCCTGCCAGCTTCGGCGCGGCCGGGGCGCTTTTCAGGATTCGGGATTTCAGCATGATGGCATCGGCCGGTTGCGGCACAGGCAGGCATAAACGCGGGCGGCGCTGGCCGTTGGCGCTGGCATTCTGGCCGCTGGCGCTGGCATGGGCAGGCGGGGCGGCGGCGGGCGCAGGCGGGGCGGGCGAGGCCTATTCGCTGGCCGCGCTGGAAGAGCTGGCCCGCACCGGCAGCCCGGCGCTGCAGGCCGCCGCCGCCGGCGTCGATGGCGCCCGGGCGGGGGTGGAAACGGCGCGCGCCTTCCCCAATCCGGAAGTGGAATATCTGGCCGGCAACACCCGCTATCGCCCCGGGGTGGATGGCGTGTCGGGCGCGGTGGGCAGCATTGGCCTGTCGCAGCCGCTGGATCTGCCCTTCCGCCGCACGCCGCGCATTGCCGCCGCGCGCGCGGGGCTGGCCGCCGCCCATGCCGGCTATGCCGCCATCGAGGCGGACTGGATCGCCGATCTGCGCCGCGCCTATTTCGACATGCTGCGCCGCGCCGCCGAAACCGCCAATGCCGGGGAGGATCTGGCGCTGATGCAATCGGTGCAGGCGAAGATCGCGCTGCGGGTGCAGAAGGGCGATGCGCCGCGTTTCGAGATGATCCGCGCCGAGGCGGACCTGCTCAACGTGCGCAAGGCAGCCCAGGCGGCAGCCCTGCGCGAGGAGCAGGCGCGGCTGCGCCTGCGCGCGCTGGTGGGCCCTGATCTGCCGGCCGATTTTGCCATTGCCGGCCAGCTGGAGGCGCCGCTGGCGCTGGCCCCGCTGGCGCGGCTGGAAGAGCAGGCGCTGGCGGCCAATCCGGCGCTGGCCGAAGCGCGCGCGGCGGCCGAACAGGCGCGCTATCGCCTGCGCTATGAAGAGGCCGGGCGGCTGCCGCAGGTGGCCCTGCGCGCCACGCGCGAGGCCGACCGCGAGCTGCGCCAGTTCAAGCTGGGGGTCAGCCTCACCGTGCCCCTGTGGGACAGGAAGAGCGGCCCCGTGCACGAGGCCGAGGCCCAGCGCGCCCAGGCCGATCTGGCGCTGGGCGCGCGCGCCTTTGCCATCCGCCAGCAGCTGGAGATCGCCTGGCGCCAGTATGAAGTGGCCCAGACCCAGGTGAGCGCGCTGGAAAACGGGCTGGTGGCGCAGGCCCGCAGCGCCGTCACCGTCTCCGAAAGCGCCTATCGCGCCGGCGAGCGCGGCCTCATCGACGTGCTCGATGCCCAGCGCGTCTATCGCTCGGCCCGCGCCGATCTCATCGCCAGCCGCTTCGAGCTGGCCAGCGCCTGGGTCGATATCCAGCGCCTCACCGCTGCCGAAACCATCCCCCCTCTCAACCGGAAGCTGCCATGAAGAAACTGTGTGTGTTGATTGCCCCGCTGCTGCTGGCGGCCTGCGGCGAAGAGGCCGAAAAGGCGGTATCGGCGCCGCCGGTGGATCCGGCGCTGGTGGTGGCAACGCCGGCGCTGGCCAAGCGCCTGCAGGTGGCACAGGTGGCACAGGCGCCCGTGTCCGACACGCTGCGGGTGGCCGGCCAGATCGATTTCGACGAGAACCGCGTGGCCCGCATCGGCGCCACGGTGACCGGGCGGGTGGCCGCGATGCCGGCCAATATCGGCCAGCATGTGGGCAAGGGGGCGGTGCTGGCGCAGATCGTCAGCACCGAGCTGTCGGCCCAGCAGCTGGCCTATGTGCGGGCCAAATCGGCCTATGAGCTGAACCGCCGCAATGCCGAGCGCGCCCGCGCCCTTTATGCCGGCGATGTGATTTCCGCCGCCGAGCTGCAGAAGCGCGAGAGCGAATATCAGGTTTCCGCCGCCGAAATGCGTGCCGCTGCCGATCAGCTGCGGCTGCTGGGCCTGCCGGGCGCGGCGCTGGGGCAGCTGGGCGCGCGCGGCGCGCTGGGCTCTGCCTCGCAGGTGCGCGCGACGATGAGCGGCGTGGTGGTGGAGCGGCATCTGGCGCTGGGCCAGGTGGTGCAGCCTTCCGATGCGCTGTTCGTGGTGGCAGATCTGTCGAAGGTGTGGGCAGTGGCCCAGGTGCCCGAACAGCAGGTGCGGCTGGTGCGCCTTGGCGAGGAGGTGACGCTGGAGATCCCCGCCCTTGCCGGCGAGAAGCGCAAGGGCCGGCTGGTGTTCATTGGCCACACGGTGGACCCCAAGACGCGCACCGTGCTGATCCGCACCGAGCTCGACAATGCCAGCGGCGCGCTCAAGCCTTCCATGCTGGCCACCATGCTGGTGGCGGGCGAGCCGGAAGCCCGGCTGGTGGTGCCGGCCGCGGCCGTGGTGCGCGAGAACAATGCCGACCATGTCTTCGTGGTGGAGCGGGCCGGGGCCTATCGCCTGCGCCCGGTGAAGCTGGGCGAGGCGCATGACGGGCGCCGGGTGGTGCTCTCGGGCCTGGCGGCGGGCGAGAAGATCGTCGTCGATGGCGCCTTCCATCTCAACACCGAACGCAACGCACAGGCGGTGAACACGCAATGATCCAGGGCCTTATCCGCGCCGCGCTCAATCAGCGGCTGATCGTGGTGGTGCTGGCGCTGGTGCTGCTGGGCTTTGGCTTCAACGCCGCCCGGCAGCTTTCGGTGGATGCCTTCCCCGATGTTACCAACGTGCAGGTGCAGATCGCCACCGAGGCCTCGGGCCGCAGCCCCGAGGAAGTGGAACGCATGGCCACCGCCCCCATCGAGGTGGCGATGACCGGCCTGCCCGGCCTTGAGGAGATGCGCTCGCTCAACAAGCCGGGCCTCTCGCTCATCACGCTGGTGTTCAGCGAGCAGACCAATGTCTATTTCGCCCGCCAGCTGGTGATGGAGCGGCTGAGCGAGCTGGGCTCCAAGCTGACGCCGGGCATTGCCCCGGTGCTGGGCCCTGTTTCCACCGGCCTTGGCGAGGTTTACCAGTATACGCTGGACAAGCCCGGCGATGGCAAGGCCGCGCTTGGC
>DASRYE010000207.1:0-13299 GCA_035653915.1 Novosphingobium sp.
TGCCGTGGATGGATGCCAGCCTCTCCAGCTTCAGCCTCGTTGCCCAATATTGGACAGCCCGCCGCCACCGCGCCAACTGGCTGTTGTGGATCGTGCTGGATGTCATCTATGTCGGCATGTTCCTGGTGAAGGGGCTCTATCCCACCGCGGGCCTGTATGCCGGGATGACCGGCCTTGCCGTGCTGGGCTGGCGGCGCTGGCGCGCACAAGGCTGAACCGCAGGCTTGCCCCTGTGGCATATACGGATAAGCCTGTTGCATAAAGGCCACGGCTTTTGGCGAAACCGCACAGGGCGTTCTTATTATTAGCACGCTGCGGTGCCTGTAGAGACTTTTTTATCACAAGCCCCCTTGTGGGCCGCCGCGCCTCTGGTAGGATGGCACCGTAATGAACCCGCGTCAGACGGGCATTCGGGAAGGGGGCATAACATCCATCACCTCAGGGGGTTGATATGACCAAGCACCGCTCTCACCAGGGCCTTCGGCGCGCCATGCGCTCGGGCCTTTCCGTTCTGTCCCTTGCTGCCGCGCTGCCTTTTGCGCCGGCTGTGGCCCATGCCGGCGAGGCGGGCGATGCCGCCGCTGCCCCTGCGGCCGCGGGCACGGGCGATATCGTCGTCACCGCCACCCGCCGCTCCGAGCTGGCCAAGGACGTGCCGGTGGCCGTCACCGCGATCGGCGGCGAAAAGCTCGACAATCTGAATTCCAGCGGCCTTGATATCCGCTTCCTCTCGGGCCGCACGCCTTCGCTGCAGATCGAAAGCTCGTTCGGCCGCACCTTCCCGCGCTTCTACATCCGCGGCCTTGGCAACACCGATTATGACCCCAACGCCGCCCAGCCGGTGTCGGTCGTCTATGACGATGTGGCGCTGGAAAGCCCGATGCTGAAGAGCTTCCCGGTGTTCGACCTCAAGCAGGTGGAAGTGCTGCGCGGGCCGCAGGGCTCGCTGTTCGGCCGCAACACGCCGGCCGGTGTGGTGAAGCTGGAATCGGCCAAGCCGACCGATTATTACACCGGCTATGTCTCGGGCGAATGGGGCACCTACAACACGCTGAACGTTGAAGGGGCGATGTCTGGCCCGCTGGGCGGCGGCTTCACGGCGCGCATTTCGGGCCTGCTGGAACGGCGCGACAACTGGGTGCACAACACCAATGCCGGCGCTGCGGGCTCGGTCGCCAAGTCGGATCTGGAAGGCTATCGCGATGTCGCCGGCCGCCTGCAGATCGCCTATGCCTCGCCCGACAAGTCGTTCAACGCGCTGTGGGATTTCCACGCGCGTGATCTGGCCGGCACGCCGCGCATCTTCCGCGCCGGCATGTTCCAGCAGGGCACCAACAATTTTGCCGCCGGTTTTGATCCCTCGAAGGTCAGCCTCGATGGCTACACCAGCCAGCAGCTGACCCAGTGGGGCACCAGCCTCCACCTCGATTACCATATCGATGGCGTGGGCACGATCTACTCGATCTCCTCCTACGAGAAGGCCAAGGTCGAAAGCTCGGGCGATATCGATGGCGGCGCCACCTACACCGGCTCTGGCCTGGGCGTGGGCGCCTATCAGGATTCCACCGGCGGCTACACGCGGCCCGAGGAAATCAGCCAGGAAATCCGCTTCGCCTCGGATGAGTTCCACGGCATGCGGCTGCAGGGTGGCTTCTATTATTTCCACCAGAACCTGCAGTACAGCGAATATGAATATGACGGCAACAGCGGCTACACCAACCGCGCCAACGATCTCGACCAGGATGTCGAACATTACGACGTCAACGAGAACTATGGCGTGTTTGCCAGCGGCGAGGCCAAGCTGGGCAAGCTGACGCTGCGCGCCGGCGTGCGCTATTCGGAAGACCACAAGAACGATCTGGTGTGGGGCTGGATGCCCTCCTACTCGATCTATTCCGCCTATGATTCGGGCAACACCATCACCGAGCCCTCGGGCACCTACAGCGTGATGACCCCGCAGCGCATGCGCGTGTCGGGCTCTGACGTGACCTGGGATGCCAGCGCCACCTATGCCGCCACCCGCGCGATCAACGCCTATGCGCGCGTTGCCACCGGCTATCAGGGCCCGGCCATCCAGGACCGCGTGACCTTCGGCAGCTATCAGAGCTCTGCCCCCAAGCAGACGACGATCTCGGTGGAAGGCGGCTTCAAGGGCTCGGCGCTGGATCACAAGCTGACCTTCTCGATCGATGCCTACTACAACGAGACAAAGAACATGCAGGTGACGGCGGTCGGCGGCCTCACCGCCTCGGCCCAGCTCTACAGCCTGAAGAAGGTGCTCGGCCATGGTGTCGAGGCCGAATTCGAGCTGCGCCCGATCGAGGGCCTGTCGATCTCGGCCTCGGGCAGCTACAACTTCACCAAGATCAAGGATCCCAACGCCTATGTCTCGCCCTGCGGCGGCGGCTGCACGGTGACCAACGCCATCGTCGATGGCCTGGCCTCGATCAACAACAACCCGCTGCCCCAGGCGCCCAAGTGGGTGGGCAACATCACCATCGGCTATGAACGGCCGGTGGCGCCCAACATCAAGGCCTTCGTGATGACCGACTGGTCCTATCGCTCCAGCGTCAACTTCTTCCTCTACGAGGCGAAGGAATTCGTCGGCAAGCCGCTGACCGAAGGCGGCGTGAAGATCGGCGTGAAGACGGATGATGGCTGGGAACTGGCCTTCTATGGCCGCAACATCCTCAACCAGATCCGCGCCGTGGGCGCGCTGGACTTCAACAACCTGACCGGCATGATCAACGATCCCAGGATCCTGGGCGTGGCCGTGCGCAAGGCCTGGTAAGCAGGCAACAGGGCAGGGGGCGCGGCGATGGCTGCGCCCCCTGCCTTGCCCGCGATGGTGCGGGCCCATCGGCCGCGCCGCACAGGCCCGCGCCAAAGGACAGGATATAATGGCCCTCAAACCTCTCGTCATGGCGCTGGCCGCTGGCCTGCTGGCCGCCGCGCCTGCCCGCGCCCTGCCGGCCAAGCCGCTGCCGATCCGCGTGGTGGTCGTCACCGCTTTCGAGGTGGGGGCGGACACGGGCGACCAGCCCGGCGAATTCCAGGCCTGGGCGGCCCATCTGCCGCAGCGCATCGCCGCGCCCGCCCTGCCGCGCAATCTGCGCTATGATCCGGCCACCGGCGTGCTGGCGATCAGCATCGGCGAGGGCACCGGCCATGCCGCCGCCTCGATCATGGCGCTGGGCGAGGACCGCCGCTTCGATCTCACCCATGCCTATTGGCTGGTGGCCGCGATTGCCGGGGTGAACCCGCATGCCGCCTCGATCGGCTCTGCCGCTTGGATTGGCGACATCATCGACACCGATTTTTCCTACTACATCGACCCGCGCGAAATCCCCGCCGACTGGACCACAGGCTTCGTGCCGATGAACCGCGCGCGCCCCTATGCCCAGCCGCTGCCCGACAGCAGCGACAATCTCTTCGCGCTGGACAAGGGCCTGCGCGACTGGGCCTATGCGCTCACCCGCCATGTCGCCCTGCCCGACAATGCCGATCTGGCCGCCGAGCGCGCGCCCTATGTGGGCGAGCCTGCCGCGCTGCTGCCGCCCCATGTGCTGGTGGGCGCCGAAGCCAGCGGCCAGGCCTTCTGGCTGGGCGAGGTGATGAACCGCGAGACCGAGAAGTGGACCGCCTACTGGACAGGCGGCCAGGACCGCTTCGTGATGACCGCCATGGAAGACACAGGCGTTGCCCGCGCGCTGGCCATGCTGGGCCGCGAGGGGCGGGTTGATCCGCGCCGGCTGCTGGTCTTGCGCACCGCCAGCGATTATTCCACCCCGCCTGCGGGCATGGCCCCGGCCGCCCTGCTGCAAAAGGAGAACCGCCACTTGCCCGGACTTCAGGCCTCGCTCGATGCGGCCTATCTTGTTGGCCATGTCGTGGTCGACGAGCTGGTGCGCCACTGGTCGCTTTATGCCGATCATCTGCCCGCGGTGCCCGCGCCATGAGCGCCGCCGCCGATTTTGCCGCCCGCGCCCGGGATGAGGCGGCGATTGCCGCCGCCGCTGCCGCGCAGGGGCTGACGCTGCCGGCGCAATGCCTGCCGGGCATCGCCGCCAACCTTGCCATCCTGGCCGATCGCGCCCGCGTGCTGGCAGAGGCGCTGGCCGCAGAGCAGGAGCCGGGCGCATGAGCCCGCTGCCCAAGGGCATTGCCGCCACCGCCGCTGCCGTGCGCAAAGGCCAGATCAGCGCGCTGGCCGTGGCAGAGGCAACGCTGGCCGTCCTGCGTGCTGGCGATGGCCCGATCGGCGCGGTTGTCACCCTGCTGGAAGCGCGCGCGCGGGCCGATGCCGCCCGCATCGATGCAGCGCTGGCCCGGGGCGAGGATCCGGGCCCGCTGGCCGGCGTGCCGATCGGCCTCAAGGCGCTGTTCGACGTGGCCGGCCAGCCCACCACCGCTGGCGCTGCCATGCGCGCCGATGCGCCGCCGGCCGCTGCCGATGCCGAGCTGCTGGCCCGCTTCACGGCGGCAGGCGCGGTGCCCGTCGCCATCCTCAACATGGACGAATACGCCTATGGCTTCGTCACGGTGAACGCCCATTACGGCACCACCCGCAACCCGCGCGACACGGCGCGGCTGGCGGGCGGTTCCTCGGGCGGATCGGCCGCAGCGGTGGCCGCCGGCCTGTTGCCGCTGGCGCTGGGGTCAGACACCAACGGCTCGATCCGCGTGCCCGCCTCGCTGTGCGGCACCTATGGCTTCCGCCCGGCCTTTGGCAGCGTGCCGGTGGCCGGCAGCTTCCCCTTCGTCCATTGCCTCGACACGCTGGGCCCCTTCACCGCCAGCCTGGAAGACCTGCGGCTGGCGATGGAAGTGAGCCTTGCGCGGCCCCTGCCGGCGGCCGAGGGCGCGCTGAAAGTGGCGCGGCTGGGCGGCTGGTTCGTCGATCATGCGATCGATGCGTTTGAAGAGGGCTTTGCCGCCATTGCCGCTGTGCTGGGCGCCCTGCCGATGGCCGATCTGCCCAAGGTGGAAGCGGCCCGGGCGGCGGCCTTCCTCATCACCGGCCATGATGGCGGCGCGCTGCACAGGGAAGAGCTGACCCGCCGCCCGCTCGCCTTCGATCCGGAAGTGCGCGATCGGCTGCTGGCCGGCTGCCTGGTGCCCGATGCCCTGCGGGCAGAGGCCGGCGCTTTTGGCGATCGCTTCCGCGCCAGCGCCCTGGCGCTGCTGGAGAAGTATGACGTGCTGCTGGCCCCCTCGGTGCCCGATGTGGCGCCGCTGATTGCCGATCCGTTCATCCACACAGGCTTTGGCCGGGCGCCGGCGCGGGCCAATCTGGGCTTGCTGGCCCAGCCGATCAGCCTGGCCGGCCTGCCGGTGCTGGCCGCCCCGCTGCAGCGCCCGGACGGCCTGCCGCTGGGCCTGCAGCTGATCGGCGCGCCGGGCTGCGAGGGGCAGTTGTTCGCGCTGGCCGCGCGGCTGGAAGCGGCCGGCGTGCTGGCCTGAAAAGGGCCGCTGCGAGGGGGCGCGCCCCTCGCAGCGGCCCTCGCAGCGTTGGCCTCAGCGCCGCCCCACCAGCTGGGTGATCAGCGCCTCGAAGCGGGGCACATCGATGCTGCGCACCACATGGGCCTTCTGCTCGCCAAGGCCGGGCTGATAGTGTTCGCGCCAGCTCAGCATGTCGCCATAGGCCGGGCCGAACTGGGTGTCGGCATCAAGGTAGAGGTCCTCGCCATCCTTCTCCAGCGAGGGATCCAGCCAGACCGCCGCGACGATCTCGTCCCACAGCGGGAAGCCCGGCGCCAGGCTGGCGAACAGCGGCTGCATGGCCGCCGGCGCGCTGGCCTTCAGCCGGGCGATGAAAGCGGGCGACAGCTGCGTGGCGGTGGACGGATCGACCGGCACGGCGGTGATCTTCGGGAAGGGGCTGTGGCTCATGATGCTGGCGGCTTCGGGGTCGAAGCGGAAGTTGAACTCGCGCCGGGGGGAATTGGCGAATTCACGCGCGAAATCGCTGGCCGCGCGACCTTCCAGCACCTGATGCGGGTTCAGGCTGCCGCCCATGTAGAGCAGCTCTTTCGTCAGACCGGCAAATTCGGGGTCCAGCTTCTGGGCCAGCGCCAGATTGGTCATCGGCCCGCAGGCAACGATGGTGATCTGGTGCGGATATTTGTGCACCATGCGGATGAGGAAGGCGGCCGCCGTCTCGCCGGTGGGCTTCAGCCGGGCATCGCCCCAGGCCAGATGCACCGGATCGAAGGGGCCGTGATATTCCGGCTCTGCCTGCTCGGTCGGCTCCACCCAGTGGTGCATCCACGCCCCGCGCCAGGTCAGCTTGCCATACAGCGCTTCCCAGCGGTCGGTCAGCGCCTCGGAATTGACCAGCGGGAAGGTGGCCCCGGCCGACACCGGCACCTCCTTGCGGTCCACCAGCTCCAGCCCGCGCAGGGCCATGGCGGTGGCGCGGTTCTGCCAGAAATCGCCCGAGACCGTGGTGATGCCCAGCACCTCCACATCGGGCGCCTTCAGCAGCATGGCCTGCATCAGGGCAAAGCCGTCGTCGTCGATGATGACTTTACGGGGCTCGGCATGGGGGGCGGGCCGGGTTTCGGCAGCGGCAGGGCCGGCGATGGCCAGCAGGCCAAGGCCAAGGGCAACCAGCGGGCGGAAGAGGGAGGGCATGGGCGTTGATCCTTGGTGTGTCGTGTCAGCCCTCTCCCGTTTGTGGTTGTGTGTTTGGGGCCGATCGCGGGGCCGCTCAGCCAAAGCCGGCGGCCACGCGCTCCACTTCGGCAAGATGGGCGGCCTTTTCGGCCTCGGGCAGGAAGGCGCCGGCAAAGGAATTGCGCACCAGCGCCAGCAGGCGCGCGCGGGTGAGCAGGCCGGCGCCATCCAGCGCGCGGAAATTGTCGTTCACATAGCCGCCGAAATAGGCCGGATCGTCGGAATTGACGGTGGCGCACAGGCCTGCTTCCAGCATCGCGGGGATGGGGTGATCGGCCATGTCTGTCACCACGCACAGCTTGAGGTTCGACAGCGGGCAGACGGTGAGCGCCATGCCGCTGTGCGCCAGGCGCGCCACCAGCGCCGGATCTTCCAGCGCGCGGTTGCCATGGTCCAGCCGGTCGATATGCAGCAGATCGAGCGCGCCGGTCACATAGGCCGGCGGGCCTTCCTCGCCGGCATGGGCCACGCGCTTCAGCCCCAACTCGCCCGCCCGGGCAAACACGCGGGCGAATTTTTCCGGCGGATGGCCGACTTCCGATGAATCGAGCCCGACCCCCAGCAGCTGGTCGAGGAACGGCTCGGCCTCGGCCAGGGTGGCCAGCGCCTCTTCCTCGGAAAGGTGGCGCAGGAAGCACAGGATGAGGCCCGAGCTGATGCCATGGCGGGCCTTTGCCTCGGCCATCGCCGCGCGCAGCCCGCCGATCACCGTGGCCATGGGAATGCCGCGCGCGGTATGCGTCTGCGGGTCGAAGAAGATCTCGGCGTGGCGGATATTGTCGGCCGCGGCGCGGGCGAAATAGGCGGCGGCCAAATCGTGGAAATCCTGCTCGGTCTGCAACACGGCGGCGCCGGCGTAGTAGATGTCGAGGAAATCCTGCAGCCGGGTGAAGCTGTAGGCGGCGCGCACATCCTCCACGCTGGCATAGGGGATGGCGATGCCATTGCGCCGGGCCAGGGCAAACATCAGCTCGGGCTCGAGGCTGCCCTCGATATGCAGGTGCAGCTCTGCCTTGGGCAGGGCGGCGATGAGGGCGGAAAGGTCGGTCATGCGCAGCTTTCGAGCGAGGAGGGGGCGGG
Source organism: Novosphingobium sp. (assembly GCA_035653915.1). GTDB lineage: Bacteria > Pseudomonadota > Alphaproteobacteria > Sphingomonadales > Sphingomonadaceae > Novosphingobium. The sequence goes on from DASRYE010000207.1 coordinate 7,762, forward strand.
CTTGCGGCAATGGGCTTGCCGGCCGGCGATATAGGTGGCCGCGATCGCCCGGTCATCCCCCAGGATCTGCAGGGCGAACAGCTTTTCGGTCAGGGTGGCGCTGCGGGTGCGGCGGGCCAGCAGCGGCGTTGCGGCCGGATCCAGCAGCAGGAAATCGGCCTCTTGCCCTGCTGCCAGCGCGCCGATCCTGTCACCCAGGCCCAGCAGCCGCGCGCCGCCCAGCGTTGCCAGATAAAGCGCGCGGAAGGGATCGAGCGCCTGCCCTTGCAGCTGGCACACCTTGTAGGCCTCGCCCATCGTCGCCAGCAGCGAGAAGCTGGTGCCCGCCCCCACATCGGTGCCCAGCCCGCAGGCCACGCCATGGCCATCCAGCCGCGCCAGATCGAACAGGCCAGAGCCGAGGAAGAGGTTCGATGTGGGGCACAGGGCCACGCCCGCGCCCGCTTCTGCCAGCCGCGTGCATTCGCGGTGCGACAGGTGGATGCCATGGGCAAACACCGAACGCGCGCCGACGAGGCCAAAGCGGTCATACACGTCGAGATAATCCGCCGCTGCGGGAAAGCGGCCCAGCACGGCCTCGATCTCGCGCGGATTTTCCGAGATGTGGGTGTGGAGCAGCGCTTCCGGGTGGGCCGCCAGCAGATCGCCCGCTACCTGCAATTGCGCATCCGAGGAGGTGAGCGCGAAACGCGGGGTGACGGCATAGGTGAGCCGGCCGCGCCCGTGCCAGCGGCGGATCAGCGCCTCGCTCTCGGCGCGCGCGGTTTCGGGCGTGTCGGCCAGGCCTTCGGGGCCCAGGTCCATCAGCACCTTGCCGGCGGCCATGCGCATGCCGCGCGCCTCCGCTCCGGCAAACAGCGCATCCACGCTGCCTTCATGCACCGTGGCGAAGACCAGCGCCGTGGTGGTGCCATTGCGCAGCAGTTCAGCGAGGAAGAAATCGGCCACTTCGCGGGCATGGGCGGCATCGGCAAAGGCGCGCTCGGCCGGGAAGATGTGTTCCGACAGCCAGTCGAGCAGTTGCAGCCCGTGCGAGGCGATGCGGTCTGTCTGCGGATAATGGACATGGGTGTCGACAAAGCCGGGCACCAGCAGATGGCCGCGCCAATCCTCCACCGCAAGGCCGGGGAAGCGCGGCGCCAGCGCGGCATGATCGCCGCGCGCCACCACATGGCCGCCTTCCACCACCAGCAGCCCATCGGCATGGTGGCAGATGGCGGCCGGGCCCGCCACCTGCGGATCCTCGGCCAGGCTGAGGATCTCGGCGCGATAGGCTGTCAGCATGGCGCGCTCTCCAACATCAGCAATTGCGCGGCCACGCTGGCGGCGATAACCGCCGGCGCCTTGCCGCCAATGCCGGCAAGGCCGATCGGGCAGGTGAGGCGGGCGGCTGCCAGCCCCTGCGCCCCAAGGCGCGAGCGGAAGCGGGCGGCCTTGGTGGCAGAGCCGATCACGCCGGTGAACAGCGGCGCCCCCTGCGGGCGGGCAAGGGCGGCGCTGGCGAGGCGATAGTCGAGGCCATGGTCATGCGTCAGGATCAGCAGGGCGGCCTCGGGGGCGGCCTGGGTAATGGCGGCGATCAGCGTATCTTCTCCGGCAATGGCAACGCCCGGGCGGGCAAATTCGGGCCGCGTGTCGAACCAGTGGAGGGCAAAGGGCAGCGGCGCCAGCGCGCGTTCCAGCGCCTGGCCCACATGGCCGGCGCCAAACAGCAGCACCGGCCGCGGCAGCGCGCCCAGCATCTCGCCCAGCACGGCGCCGGCTTCGGGTTTGGCGCTGCGGGCATCGGCCATGCCGGGCGGCGCCTTGTGAGCGGGCACCACATGGCGGCGCACGGCCGTGGGCGTGTAATGGGCTTCCAGCGCCTCGCCGGGCAGGGCTTCGGCCAGCCAGCCGGCCAGCGCCGGGTCCAGCCGCTCCACCAGCAGGCGCACGCGCCCGCCGCAGCACTGGCCCAGCAACGGGCCCAGCGGATAATCCTGCACCCGCCACGTGCCCGGCGCATGGGCAAGGATGGCGCGCGCCTGTTCCAGCGCCCGCCATTCCAGCGCGCCGCCGCCCACAGAGCCCGCCAGCAGCCCTTGCTGCCCCACCACCATGCGCGCGCCCGCGCCCAGCGGGGCAGAGCCTTCGGTGGCCAGCACCGTGACCAGCGCCACCGGCCCTGTGGCCAGCGCCTGGCGCGCGGTGGCCGCCCAGCCCAGCGCGGCGCGGGCGGCAAAGGGGGCAAGGGCGGCCAGATCACCCATGGCGGGCGCGCAGTTCGGCCAGCGCCGCCAGCACGCGTTCGGGCGTGGCCGGCGCATCGAGCAGGGGCAGGCCCTTGCCGGGGGCGGCTGCCATCACCGCCTGCGTCAACGCGCCGAACACGCTGTTGGCCAGCATGAAGGGCGGCTCGCCCACCGCCTTGGAACGGTGGATGGTGGGCACATGGGCGCGGCCATGCGGCCACAGGCGGATCTCCATCACCGGCGGGCGATCATTGGCGGTGGGGATCTTGTAGGTGGAAGGGGCATGCGTCAGCAGGCTGCCCTTGGCCGAGAACACCAGCTCCTCGGTGGTCAGCCAGCCCATGCCCTGGATGAAGCCGCCTTCCACCTGGCCCAGATCGATCGCCGGGTTCAGCGAGCGGCCGGCATCATGCAGGATGTCGGCGCGCAGCACCCGGTGCTCGCCGGTCAGCGTGTCCACCACCACTTCGCTCAGCGCCGCGCCATAGGCGAAATAGTAGAACGGGCGGCCCGTGTGGGTGGGGCGGTCGTAGTGGATCTCGGGCGTGGCGTAAAAGCCGCTGGCGGAAAGCTGCACGCGGGCGAGATAGGCCCGCCGCGCCACTTCGGCAAAGGGCAGGGTGAGGGCGCCGGCCACCACCCCTGCCGGCGTGAAGCGCACCGCCTCGGGCGCCACGCCCGCCGCTTCTGCCACCAGCGCTGCCAGCCGGGTGCGGATCTGCATGGCCGCATCCCAGGCGGCCATGCCATTGAGGTCGCTGCCCGAGGAAGCGGCGGTGGCACTGGTGTTGGGCACCTTGTCGGTGCGGGTGGCGGTGATGCGGATGGTATCGAGCGATATGCCGAAAACATCGGCCACCACTTGCGCCACCTTGATGTTCAGCCCCTGGCCCATCTCCGTGCCGCCATGGTTCAGCGCCACAGAGCCGTCGGCATAGACCAGCACCAGCGCGCCGGCCTGGTTGAGATGGGTGGTGGTGAAGGAAATGCCGAATTTGACCGGGGTGAGCGACAGCCCCTTCTTCAGCACCGGGCTGGCCGCGTTGAAGGCGGCCACGGCTTGCCGGCGGGCGGCATAATCGGCGCTGGCTTCCAGCTCGGCGATGATGTCGGGGGCGATGTTGTCGGCCACCTCCATGCCATAGGGGGTGAGGCGGCGGGTGGCATGGGGCGCCCCTTGCGCGCCCGGCAGGCCATAGAGGTTGGCCCGCCGCACCGCCAGCGGATCCAGCCCCAGATGGGCGGCGATATGGTCCATCACCCGCTCGGCCGCGATCATCCCCTGCGGGCCGCCAAAGCCGCGAAACGCCGTGTTCGACACGGTGTTGGTGCGGCAGCGGTGGCTGATGATCTCCACCGCCGGCAGGAAGTAGCAATTGTCGGCATGGAACATCGCCCGGTCGCAGATGGCCGGCGACAGATCGGTGGACCAGCCGCAGCGCGCGGCCAGATCATAGCGGATGCCCAGAACGCGCCCGGCCGCATCGCAGCCCACCTCGTAGAGGATGCGGAAATCATGCCGCTTGCCGGTGATCGCCATGTCATCGTCGCGGTCGGCGCGGAATTTGGCGGGGCGGCCGGTTTTGGCCGCCACCAGCGCGGCGGCGGCGGCAAACAGGGCGGGCTGGGTTTCCTTGCCGCCAAAGCCGCCGCCCATGCGGCGCACTTCCACCACCACATCGGCGCTGTGGCGATGCAGCAGATGCGCCACCAGATGCTGCACTTCGGAAGGGTGCTGGCTGGAGGCGGCAAGGTGGATGGTGCCATCCTCGCCCGGGGTTGCCAGCGCGATCTGCCCTTCGAGGTAGAAATGATCCTGCCCGCCGATCTCCAGCCGGCCTTCCAGCCGGTGCGGGGCGGCGGCCAGGGCTGCGGGCACATCGCCATGGCCCATCGTCTGGCTGGGCTCGATGAAGCTGCCGGCGGCCAGCGCTTCCTCGATGGTGAGAAGCGCCGGGCGCGGCGCATAGCTGATGCGCCCCAGCCTGGCCGCCCGCCGCGCCGCCCGCGCGCTGGTGGCGGCCACCAGAAACAGCGGCTGGCCAAGGAAATGCACCAGCCCTTCGGCCAGCATCGGATCATCGCCGGCAAAGGGCGAGACATCGTTGCGCCCGGGAATATCGGCCGCGGTGAACACCGCCACCACGCCGGGGGCGTGGCGCACGGCATCCAGATCCATCGCCAGGATCTCGGCATGGGCTTCGGTGGCAAGGCCAAAGGCGCAGTGCAGCAGGCCCGGCGGCTCGGGCAGGTCGTCGATATAGAGCGCGCTGCCGGCCACCTGCATGGCGGCCGAATCATGCGGCGTGGGGCGGTGGACGAGGAAAGTGTCGCCCATTTTCGGATCGGCCTCAGCCATGATGCGCCTCCACCAGCGCGGGATCGAGCACGGAGAGGGCCGCGCCGGGATGCGCCTCCTCCACCCACAGGCGGCGCAACAGATTGGCCGCTGCCGCCAGCCGATAGGCCGCACTGCCGCGCACATCGTTCAAGGGTTGGTAATCTGTGGCAAGGGCCGCGCAGGCCGCTTCCACGCTGGCCTCGCACCAGGGCTGGCCCAGCAGTGCGGCCTCGGCGGCGCGGGCGCGTTTGGGGGTGGCCGCCATGCCGCCAAAGGCGATGCGCGCGAAGGACACCTGGCCGGCTTCCACCTGCAGCGCAAAGGCGGCGCAAACGGCCGAGATGTCGCTGTCGAACCGCTTGGAAAGCTTGGCGATGCGCAGCTTCAGATCTGCCGCCGGGCGGGGGATGAACAGGCTTTCCACCCATTCGCCGGGGCGGCGATCCTGCTTGCCATAGGCAATGAAGAAATCCGCCAGCGCCACTTCGCGCCGGGCTTGCCCGTGCCGCAGCGTAATGCGCGCATCCAGCGCGATCAGCGCCGGCGGCGTGTCACCAATGGGCGAGCCATTGGCGATATTGCCGCAGATGGTGCCGGCATTGCGCACCTGCGTGCCGGCAATGCGGCGCACCAGCTCGCCCAGTTCGGGGTGCAGGCGGGCCAGCGCTGCCTGCGCCTCGCTGTAGCGCACGCCGGCATAAAGGGTGAGGCCATCGGCGCTGTCCTCGATTCCCTTCAGATCCGCGCAATCGCCCAGGAACACCAGCACCGGAATATCGCGCTGCTGCTTGGTCACCCACAGGCCGACATCGGTGGCGCCGGCAACGATCCGCGCATCGGGATGGGCCAGCAGCACCTCGGCCAGCTCATCGGCAGAGCGCGGCAGGAAGGCGCGGCGGGTCTGCCCGGCCAACGCGTCCTCGTGGGTCAGCTCCAGCATGTGGGGGCGGGCAAGGGCGGCAAGCT
>DASRYE010000208.1:0-5796 GCA_035653915.1 Novosphingobium sp.
CCAGCGCCCTGACGCCAGCCGCTGCCAGCCTGCCCGCGCAGATCAACGCCGCCATGGCCCAGAGCGCGATCCGCGCGGCCCCCTATCGGCGGGCGCGGCGGGCCATTGTGCGCGCCATCGGCCAGATCGGCGATCGCCGGCTGGCGGCGGCCACCCGCGCGGCCCTGCTGCAACCGGGCGATTGCCTGCGCCACCGCACCGGCCTGTCCCGCGCGGATGAGGAAGCCATTGTCGCCCGCCTGCGCACCGCCGGCTTCCTCACCCCGGAACTGGCGCCAGAAGCGGCGCGCGAGGGCCTGTTCCCCCCCGTGCTGGCCGCGGGCAGCGCCTGCCCGCACCTCGCCGTGCCGGTGCTGGCGGCGGCCGGCGGCAACAGCCGCTCGCACCACAGCTGGCCGGGCGGGCTGGCCATCCACACGGCGGAAAACCTGGCGCTGGGCAGCCGGCTGGCGCGGGCCTATCCGGGCCTGCCACAGCCGGCGCAGGATGGCTGGCGCGCGGCCATCCTGTGGCACGACTGGGCCAAGGCGCTGGTGCTGCCCTGGCAGGCCGATGGCCTCACCCGGCCCGAACTGCAGATCGCCGGCACGGGCGCCCACCACATACTGGGCCTGGCCGAAGCCATGCGCCGCGGCCTGCCCGGCCCGGTGATCGCCGCGCAGGCCTGCGCCCATGCCCTGCCCGGCACCGATGGCGCGCCCGTGGCCGGCTGGCTGCAGGCGGCCGCCATCATCGCCCGCCGGCCCACCACGCAGGTGCCCACCGCCCGGCCGGGCCCTGCCTGCCGCATCACTTTTGCCGCCGATCAAAGCTGGCCGCGCACCGATGCCGCCCTCGCCCGCGCCGAAGTCCGCCTGCGCGCGCTGGCCCAGCCCTGCGGCAGAGACAGCGGCCCTGCCTTCGAGATCGGCGTGAAGAATGCCCTGCTGGCCCGCCAGGGCACGGCGCTGAAGGCAGGCCGCAGCCTGCGCCCCTGCCCATCCACCCGCGCCACACCGGAACCCCACGGATATTTGCCGCCAACACCCCTTTCATCCTTTGGCGCCTAGACTTGCCGCGCTAGAAAGCAGGAAACGACAAGATAGCCTGCCGGGAGAGACAACCATGCCCGAGACCTCTCACGCCCCCCTTCCCCCCGCCGATACGCTGTCTGCCGCGCTGGCTGCCACACTGGCCGCCCGGCTGGGCACGGCCTTTCTGGGCGAAGAGGAAACGCCAGAGCCCGAGGCGCTGGCCCAGGCGGCCCATTTCCTGCGCGAGGCGGCCGCCAGCCGCGCCCCCGGCCTGCCGGCGCTGGCGATCGAGCCTTTCCTCACCGCCACCGGCCAGCGCCTCACCCGCATCGCCGTGATCAACGACGACATGCCCTTCCTTGTCGACACCATCGCCGGCGCTGTCAGCACCGAGGGGCTGGCGATCGAGCGGCTGGCCCACCCCGTGCTGGCGGCCGAACGCGATGGCGCGGGCCGCCTTGCCGCCCTCCCCGCAGGCGACGTGCCGGGCACCGCGCGCGAAAGCTTCGTCTATCTGGAAACCGCGCGGGCCAATGCCCGCACCCGTGGCCGGCTGGCCACAGGCATCCAGCGGGCGCTGGCCGATGGCCGCGCGGCGGTAGCCGACTGGGAAGCGATGCGCGCGGCGATGGCGGCCGATGCCGCCACCCTTGCCCGGCAGGACCGCAGCGAGGCGGCCGCCCTGCTGCGCTGGCTGGCGGCCGACATGTTCACCCTGCTCGGCCATGTGCGCCACACGCGCGATGGGGGCGCCAGCGCCGCGCTGGGCATCTGCCGGGCCAGCACGCCCGCCCCGCTGCCGCCCGAAGCGCTGGCCGAGGCCTTTGCCTGGTGCGATGCCTTCATGGCCGGCGGCGGCGGGCGGCTGCCGCTTATCGTCAAATCCGATCATCTGGCGCTGGTGCACCGGCGGGTGCCGCTCGACCTGTTCATCGTGCCCGAGATCGCCGGCGGCCGGGTGGAGGCGCTGTCGATCCACGCCGGCCTGTGGACCAGCGCCGCCCTTGCCTCGCCGCCCGCCCAGGTGCCGCTGATGCGCGCCCAGCTGGCAACGCTGATGGGCAAGTTCGGCTTTGCCAGCGATGGCCATGCCGGCAAGGTGCTGGCCCATGCGCTGACCAGCCTGCCGCACGACCAGCTGATCGCCTTTTCCGACGACGATCTCGAACGCGTGGCGCTGGCGATGATGAGCCTGCTCGACCGGCCGCGCCCGCGCCTGGCGCTGGTGGCAGCGCCCATGGCCCGCCAGCTGTTCGCCTTCATCTGGCTCCCGCGGGACATGTTCTCCACCGATGTGCGCGAGGCGATCACCCGCCTGCTGGTGGAAGCCACCGGCGCGCGCGTGCTGGACTGGAGCCTGGAGGTGGAAAGTTCAGGCCTTGCCCAGTTGCGCTTCGTGCTGGCCCGCAGCGATCATGCGGCCCCTGGCGCCCCTGCCGCCCCGGCGCCCGCCGGCACAGCGCCTGCCAGGGCGCCGGCCGATGAAGCCGCGCTGGATGCCCAGCTGGGCGCCATGCTGCGCGGCTGGGACGAGGCGGTGGAGGCAGAGCTGGCCCACAGCCTGCCGCCCCGCCGGGCAGCGGCCGTGGCGGCGCGCTATGCCGGGGCCTTTCCGCCGGCCTATCGTTCGCTCTATGGCCCGGCGCAGGCGGCGATAGACATTGGCCACCTGCGCCATCTGGTGGCCCGCAAGGGCCAGGCGCTGCGCCGGGCGGTGCGCCTCTATGCCCTGGCGAGCGACCCGCCGGAACGGCTGCGGCTGAAGATCTATCAGGCCACCGGCGCGCTGGTGCTGTCCGAAGTAGTGCCCGCGCTGGAGAATTTCGGCTTCCGGGTGATCGACACCATGCCCACCCACCTGGCCATGGCCAGCCATGGCCAGGCGCCGGCGCAAGGCGGGCTGGGCACCATCCACGATATCCTGCTGGCCCTGCCCGCCCCTGCCCCCGATGCCCCCGCCAGCCACCCGGCCGACAGCGCCCGGCGCGCCGTGCTGCACCATGCGCCGATCGTGGAAGATGCGCTGGGCGCCATGCTGAACGGGGCCGGCGAGGATGATCCCTTCAACCGGCTGATCGTCGGCGTGGGGCTTTCCGCGCGTGAGGCGAACTGGCTGCGCGCGCTCTACCGCTATCTCCGGCAGGCGGGCATGAGCCAGGGCGTGGATACGGCGGTGGACGCGCTGATGCGCGCGCCGGTGGTGGCGCTGGCGCTGGTGGATCTGCTGCGCGCGCGCCACCAGCCCGGCATAGACGGGCGCGCCGCCGCCGAGGCGCTGGCCGAGGCCACCTTGTCGGCCGGCCTTGGCGAAGTGGCCGCCATTCAGGACGACCGCCTGCTGCGCGCCTTTGGCGCTGCGGTGCGGGCGCTGCTGCGCACCAATGCCTTCAGCCCGGCCAGCACCCAGGCGCTGGCCTTCAAGTTCGATAGCGCGCTGGTGCCGGGCCTGCCCCGCCCGCTGCCCTGGCGCGAGATCTTCGTCTATGCCCCCGAGGTGGAAGGCATTCACCTGCGCGCCGGCCCTGTCGCGCGTGGCGGCCTCAGATGGTCTGACCGGCGCGATGATTTCCGCACCGAGGTGTTGGGGCTGATGAAGGCCCAGCGCGTGAAGAATGCCGTTATCGTGCCGACAGGGGCCAAGGGCGGCTTCTTCCCCAAGCATCTGCCCGATCCGGCCACCCATCGCGCCGCCTGGGCCGAAGGGGGCCGCGCCGCCTACCAGACCTTCGTGCGCGCGCTGCTCTCGCTGACCGACAATCTCGTCGATGGCCAGCTGGTGCATCCGGCGGGCATCACCATCCGCGATGGCGCCGATCCCTATTTCGTCGTCGCCGCCGACAAGGGCACCGCCACCTTCTCCGACACCGCCAATGCCATCGCCGCAGAAGCCGGCTTCTGGCTGGGCGATGCCTTCGCCTCGGGCGGCTCTGTCGGCTATGACCACAAGGCGATGGGCATCACCGCGCGCGGCGCCTGGGTCTCTGTCCAGCGGCATTTCCGCGAGATGGGCGTGGATGTGCAGGCAGAGCCGGTGCGCGTGGCAGGCGTGGGCGATATGTCGGGCGATGTGTTCGGCAATGGCATGCTGCTGTCCAAGGCGATCTGCCTGGTCGCCGCTTTCGATCACCGCCACATCTTCCTAGACCCCGCCCCCGATCCGGCCACCGCCTGGGCCGAGCGGGCGCGGCTGTTCGCCCTGCCGCGCTCCAGCTGGGCCGATTACGACAGCGCGCTGATCTCGAAGGGCGGCGGCGTGTTTGCCCGCAGCCTCAAATCCATCCCCCTCTCGCCCGAGGCGCGCGCCGCCCTTGGCACAGAGGCCGAGACGATCGAGCCCGATGCGCTGATCCGCGCCATCCTCACCGCATCGGTCGATCTGCTGTGGTTCGGCGGCATCGGCACCTATGTGAAGGCGGCCAGCCAAAGCGACGCCGAGGCGGGGGATCGCACCAACGATGCCCTGCGCGTGAACGGCGCGCAGCTGCGCGCGCGCGTGGTGGGCGAAGGGGCGAACCTGGGCGTCACCCAGGCGGGGCGCATCGAATATGCCCTGGCCGGCGGGCGCATCAACACCGATTTCATCGACAATTCCGCCGGTGTCGATTGTTCCGACAAGGAAGTGAACATCAAGATCGCGCTGGCCTCGGCCCGGCGCGCCGGCCGCCTGGCCGAGGCGGACCGCCCCGCCCTGCTGGCCGGCATGACCGATGCCGTGGCCGAGCTGGTGCTGGACGACAACCGCCAGCAGGCGCTGGGTCTTTCCGTGGCGCAGGGCGGCGGGGTGGCGGCGGTGCCGGCCTATCTCAGGCTGATCGACCAGCTGGAGGAAGCCGGCCAGCTCGACCGCGCGACAGAAGGCCTGGCCGATGCCGAAACCTTCACTCGCCGCGCCGCCGGCCACGATGACGGGCAGGATGGCCGCGGCCTCACCCGGCCGGAACTGGCGGTGCTGCTCTCCAGCGCCAAGCTGGCCCTGCAGGCGGCGCTGGAAGCCGCCCCGCTGCTCGATGATCCGGAACTGACGCCGCTGTTCGCGCCCCTGCTCGCCGCCGCCTTCCCCGAGGCGATGCGGCGCGGCTTTGCCGCCGATATCGCCGGCCACCAGCTGCGCCGCGAGATCCTTGCCACGGGTATCGCCAACCGGGTGGTGAACCGGCTGGGCCTGCTCGCCCCCTTCGAGCTGGCCGAGGAGGAAGGCGTGGGGCTGGCCGATGTGGCCGCTGCCTGCCTTGCCGCAGAAGCGCTGTTTGGCATGGCCCCGCTGTGGCGCGCGATCGACACAGGGGTGATGCCAGAGGCCGCCCGCATTGCCCTGATGGGCGCGGCCGCCGCTGGCCTGCGCGGCCATATGTCGGAACTGCTGCGGGCAGAGCCGGCCGCCCCCATGGCGCTGGCCAGCGCCCTTGGCCCCACCATCGCCGAACTGGCCGACGAGCGCGAAAGCCAGCAGGAACCGGCCGCCCGCGCGCAATCGGCCGCACGGCTGGCGGCTCTCACCGATGCCGGCGCGCCGGTCGATCTGGCGATCAGCGTCAACCGGCTGGCCGATATGGCGGGCGCGGTGGGGCTGGCCTATCTGGCCCATGGCCGGCGCTGCCACCTGCCGGCGCTGGCGCAGGCCTTCGCCCGGCTGGGCACCGCGCTCGATCTCGACTGGGCGGAAGCGGCCGCGGCCCGCCTCGCCCCGGCAGACCCGTGGGAGCGGCTGCTGGCAGGCGGGCTGGCGTGCGATTTCCAGCAGATGCGCCTGGCCCGCCTCGCGCGCCTCGCCGAGGGCGATCCG
>DASRYE010000209.1:0-10712 GCA_035653915.1 Novosphingobium sp.
TTTTGGCCGGCACCCCGGGCCTTGCCGCGCTGGGCGTGCTGGTGGCCGCGGTCACCGCCGGGCTGAAGGGCGGCGCCGCGCTGGGCGGGCTGCTGATGGTGCCGCTGGCGGTGCCCATCCTCATCTTCGGCGCCGGCACCCTGGCCAGCGGCGGCACCAGCGGCGCGGCGCTGGCGGGCGCTGCCAGCCTGGTGCTGGTGGCCATGGCCCCCTTTGCCGCGGGCGCCGCGATCAGGGCCGGCCGGGGCTGAGCTTCCCTTACGCGTAAGGCGGCTTGTGCAGCCCCCTGGGCGAGGCGGTGAAGATCTCGCAGCCGGTCTCGGTGATGCCGATGGAATGTTCGAACTGGGCCGAGAGCGAGCGGTCGCGCGTCACCGCCGTCCAGCCGTCTTCCAGGATCTTCACCGCCGGCTTGCCCAGGTTGATCATCGGCTCGATGGTGAAGAACATGCCCGGCCGCAGTTCCGGCCCGGTGCCCGGGTGGCCCACATGCACCACTTCGGGCGCATCGTGGAACAGGCGGCCCACGCCATGGCCGCAGAAATCGCGCACCACGCCATAGCGGTGGCTTTCGGCATGGCGCTGGATGGCATGGCCGATATCGCCCAGCCGGGCGCCGGGCTTGGCCATCTCAATGCCGATCATCAGGCATTCATAGGTCACATCCACCAGCCGGCGGGCCTTCAGCGGCACATCGCCCACCAGATACATGCGGCTGGTATCGCCATGCCAGCCATCCACCAGCGGCGTCACGTCGATGTTGACGATATCGCCATCCCTGAACGTCTTGTCGGACGGGATGCCATGGCACACGACATGGTTGATCGAGATGCAGCAGCTGTGCGCATAGCCGCGATAGCCCAGCGTTGCCGGCACGGCGCCGGCATCCAGCGTCATCTGGCGCACGATATCGTCGATATGGCCGGTGGTCACGCCCGGCTGCACCAGCGGCACCAGCGCATCGAGGATTTCGGCCGCCAGCAGCCCTGCCTTGCGCATGCCGGCAAAGCCTTCGGGCCCGTGGAGCTTGATCGTGCCATCGCGAAGCAAGGTGTCCGTGGCGTCAACTGTCTGATACTGGGTCATGAGCCATACATAGGCGCGATGGCGACAAAAAGCGAGGGGCGCTGCATGGGCAGCTCCCCCCGGCCCTCGCCCCCGCCCTACCCCTTGGCCTAGCGCCCCACGGCAAAGGCGGCCCGATAGGGCGGGCGCACCGCCGCCAGCACGGCCGGCGAGACGGGCAGCGTCACTTCGTAATCCCCTTCGGCATAGGGCCCGGCGGCATAGGGCCCCAGCAGCAGGCCGATGCGCGTGAAATGCTGATGATCGGCGCCGCCCAGGATCACCACCGCCTCGGCCGGATCGAGGCAGGCATCGAAGGGATCGGTGCTGTGCGGATCGATGGCAGCGCCGCGCCGCTCGGCCCGCTGGCGGTTGAGCGCGGCGCAGAACGGCCCCTTCAGCGCGGCCGAAAACGCCGCCTTGCTGGCGAACAGATCGAGCGCCTGGCGCCTTTGGCCGGCGGCCTTGTCCCACAAAAGGGCGATCGGGCCGTGGTTGGGGTGGGCGCCGCCGGTATAGTCTGCGGCCATGCCCGAAAGGCTGAGCCAGCCGGGCAGATCGGTCACCACCTGCCAGCTGGTGGAAGCATCATAGGGGTTGAAGGGATAGCCGTTCTGCCGGGCATCGGCGGCCCCTTCGCGCGCGCTGGCGGCGATCTCGCGCCGGGCGCGGGCGGCATCGCTGTCCAGCCAGGCGCGCAGGGCGGCAATGGCTTCTGCCTTCTGGGGATATTCGTAGCTGAAGGTGTAGAGCGCGGTGTTGGCCTCCACCTTGTGCGCCGGGGCGCTGGCGGCCTGCGCCGGCGGCGCCATCAGTGCCAGGGCCGCCAGCCCGATTGCCACTGCCGGCCAGATCCGCAGCTTGCGACCAGCCTGCCGGTTCCCGATTTTCCGCATCCCCATTTTCCTCTCGCGCTTTGGCGGCCGGCACGGCTAGTAAGTTGCTGGCCAGCCCCCATATCGGCCGGCACCACCACAGCAGACCGGCCGTTAACCGCCGTTGACGCAGCAGATCAGGTAAGCCCCATGAACGCCAAGCCCACCACCCCCACCGCCGACCATGCCATGCCCGAACTGGTGCTGGCCGATCGCGGGCAGGCGGCCATCGCCATCCATCTGGTGGACAAGGCCGGGCTGGAGGGCTGGCTGGCCAAACGCAGCGCCGGCCAGCGCGCGCAGGCCGCCGCCCAGAAATTCCGCGCCGAGCCCTTCAGCCACGCCATCCTTGCCGAGGGCGAGGGCTGGCTGGTGGTGGCCGGCGTTGCCGATGCGGCGCGCCTGTCGAGCTGGTGCCTGGGACGGCTGGCCGAAGTACTGCCGGCCGGCACCTATCGCCTGCACCCGGCCCATGCCGAGGCCGACATCGCCCCGGCGCTGATCGGCTGGGCGCTGGGGCAATATCGCTTCGCGCGCTATCGCAAGGACAATGGCACCCCGCCCGAGGGGCCCCGCCTGCTGCTGACCAAGGCCGCCAAGGCGATCGCCCCGGCGCTGGCCGAAGCGGCGGCGGTGAACCTCGTGCGCGATCTCGTCAACACGCCGGCCGAGGATATGGGCCCGGCCGATCTGGAGCATGAGGTGGAGCGCCTGGCCCGCGCCAGCCGCGCGCGCCTGCACGTGACGCGCGGTGAAGGGCTGGAGCAGGAATTTCCCTGCGTGCATGGCGTGGGCCGGGCCGCATCGCGCCATGCCGCCCCGCGCATGATCGAGCTGGAATGGGGCGATCCGGCCCATCCGCGCGTGGCCATCGTGGGCAAGGGGGTGTGTTTCGATACCGGCGGGCTGGATATCAAGCCGTCTTCCGCCATGCTGCTGATGAAGAAGGACATGGGGGGCGCCGCCCATGCGCTGGCGCTGGCCCGGCTGGTGATCGAGGCGGGGCTGAAGATCCATCTGCACCTGCTGATCCCGGCGGTGGAAAATGCGGTGGCGGGCAATGCCTTCCGCCCCGGCGACGTGCTGCGCAGCCGGGCGGGCCTGTCCGTGGAGATTGGCAATACCGATGCCGAGGGGCGGCTGATCCTGGCCGATGCGCTGGCCAAGGCGGGCGAGGAAAAGCCGGTGCTGATCCTCGATTTCGCCACGCTGACAGGCGCTGCCCGCGTGGCGCTGGGGCCAGACCTGCCGGCGCTGATGGCCCGCCAGGATGCCACCGCCGACGCGCTGGTGGCCGCTGGCGCCGAAACGGGCGATCCGGTGTGGCGCCTGCCGCTTTACGAGGGCTATCGCGATTATCTGAAGTCGGATGTGGCCGATCTCAACAACAGCCCGGCCAGCGGCTTTGCCGGGGCGATCGCGGCCGGCCTGTTCCTCGACCGCTTCGTGCCCGAAGGGGTGGACTGGGCCCATTTCGACACCTTCGCCTGGCGCCCGGCGGGCAAGCCCGGCCGGCCCAAGGGCGGCGATGCGCTGGGCCTCAGGGCGGCCTGGGCGCTGCTGCGCCAGCGGTTTGGCTGAACCGGCCGGCCAGCGCTTGCGCAAACCCCGGCGCCCGGCTAATCGCCGCCCCTTTCGATGAGGGACAAGCGCAAGTTGGCACAGGATCATTCGCATAATGGCTTTCTCTTCGCGGCCGAGGGCGGCTTTCTCAGCCCGCCGGGCGGCTTTACGCTGACAGGGCCGGTGCCGGCCGGCAGCTGCGAAGGGTTGCCCGTGCGCGGCGATCTGGCGCATATCCGCCTGGCCGGCCAGGTGTTCGTGCCGCATTATGTGGCCCCGGTGGAACGCCGCGTAGGTAGTGCGGGCGCCGCCCTGCTGCAAGCGCCGGGCGGCGCCGTGCTGGCGCAACTGGCCGCCGGCAGCCCCTTTCACATGCTCGACACCTCGGGCGGTTATGCCTGGGGGGAAGCCGGCACGCTCGTCGGCTATATGGCCCTTGGCGAAATGGAGGCTTGAGAGATGGCAGCGCGCGTATTCATCGATGGGGCGGCCGGCACCACGGGGCTGGAAATTGCCGACCGGCTGGGCGCCCGCGCCGAATTCGAGCTGATCATCCTGGATGATGCCCGCCGCAAGGACAGCGCCGCCCGCAAGGACGCCCTGCACGAAGCCGATTTCGCCATCCTGTGCCTGCATGACGATGCCGCGCACGAGGCCGTGGCCATGGCCGAGGGCGCCCGGGTGCGCATCATCGATGCCAGCACCGCGCACCGCGTGGCCGATGGCTGGACCTATGGCTTTCCCGAGGTGGTGGGCCGCGAAGCGGTGGCAGGGGCGGCGCGGGTGGCCAATCCGGGCTGCTATCCCACCGGCTTCATCGCGCTGATGGCGCCGCTGGTGCGCGCCGGCCTACTGCCGGCTGATTTTCCCTACACGGTGAATGCCGTCTCGGGCTATTCGGGCGGCGGCAAGGCGCTGATCGAGCGTTTCGAGGAGGATGGCGACATCGCCTTTCGCGCCTATGGGCTGGGCATGGGCCACAAACATGTGCCGGAAATGACCCGCTATGCCGGGCTTGCCCATGCGCCGGTGTTTGCCCCCAGCGTGATCCCGGCCCATCGCGGCATGTGGGTGGAAGTGCCGCTGGCGCTGTCGGCGATGGCCGGCGCTGCCGCGCCCGATGCCCTGCGCGAGGGGCTGGCCGCCTTTTATGAGGGCAGCGCCATTGTTACCGTGCATGCCGCCGCCACGCCCGACGAGATGCTGCTGCGTCGTTCCAAGGCGCCGAGCGACCGGCTGGACCTCCATGTGTTTGCCAGCCAGGATGGCAGCCAGGCGCGGCTGGTGGCGGTGCTCGACAATCTGGGCAAGGGGGCCAGCGGCGCTGCCGTGCAGAGCCTGAACCTGATGGCCGGCCTTGCCGAAGCCACCGGCCTGGCGCTGGACGCATGAGCCACGGGCAGAGCATTGCCCATAAATTCAGCACTGCCTGCCCGAAAGCTGGGCAGGCCAGGCAGGAAAACCCGGCAGCGCCCGCAGGCAGGCAGGAAAAGCCCAGCTTCATTCGCGCAAATCCGAGGTTTTCCTGCGAGATGCTTTGCCCTACCAAGGGCAAACCGACTCTGGCACGGATCTTGATAGATTCTTACCGGGGTACTCGGGGCATCCGGCCCGCCTGGCGCGGCGCCGGCTCTACGCACAGGCGGGGGTCTCACCCCTGGAAAGGGATGTTGCAGGCGTGAAAAAGATCGAAGCGATCATCAAGCCGTTCAAGCTCGATGAGGTGAAGGAGGCGCTGCATGAAGTGGGCGTTTCCGGCATCACCGTGACCGAGGCCAAGGGTTTTGGTCGCCAGAAGGGGCACACCGAGCTGTATCGCGGAGCCGAATATGTGGTGGACTTCCTGCCCAAGGTGAAGCTTGAGGTGGTGGTGCCCGACGACGTGGCCGAGCGCGTGGTGGAAGCCATCGCCAATGCCGCGCAGACCGGCCGCATCGGCGACGGCAAGATCTTCATCATCCCGGTTGACAGTGCCCTGCGCATCCGCACCGGCGAGCGCGGCGACGACGCCATCTGATCCATCCATTCCACCGGCCGGGCCACAGGCATGAGGGCCGCGCCCGGCCGGCCAGGGAACTGCTTTGCATTCAGGGGTCTGGCGGCAGTTTTCTCTAATCCACTCATACCCCTTACCCCTTCCCCCCGGGCAGGGACATTTCTGGAGACCAAAGGTAATGGCTACTGCAGCTGACATCCTCAAGCGCATCAAGGACGAGGAAATCGAGTGGGTCGATCTGCGCTTCACCGACCCCAAGGGCAAGTGGCAGCACCTGACGATGGTTTCGACCGTCCTCGGCGAGGATGAGCTGGAAAGCGGCCTGATGTTCGACGGCTCGTCGATCGAGGGCTGGAAGGCCATCAACGAATCGGACATGATCCTCAAGCCCGACCTCGATGCCGTCTATGTCGATCCGTTCTCGGCCACCCCGATGCTGATCGTGGTGTGCGACATCGTCGAGCCCTCGACCGGTGAGCTCTATGCCCGCGACCCGCGCTCGACCGCCAAGCGCGCCGAAGCCTTCGTCAAGGCCACCGGCATTGGCGACACCGTCTATGTCGGCCCGGAAGCCGAGTTCTTCCTGTTCGACGACGTGAAGTTCTACGACGGCTACGACGGCAACGGCTTCAAGATCGACGACATCGAGCTGCCGACCAACTCGGCCAAGGACTATGAGGGCGGCAACCTCGCTCACCGTCCGCGCGCCAAGGGCGGCTACTTCCCCGTGGCCCCGGTCGACAGCTGCGTCGACATCCGCGGCGAGATGGTTTCGACCATGATCGGCATGGGCCTGCCCTGCGACAAGCACCACCACGAAGTGGCCAGCGCGCAGCACGAGCTGGGCCTGACCTTCGGCACGCTGACGCAGACCGCCGACCGCATGCAGGTCTACAAGTATGTCGTGCAGCAGGTTGCCCAGGCCTATGGCAAGACCGCGACCTTCATGCCCAAGCCGATCAAGACCGACAACGGCAGCGGCATGCACACCCACATCTCGATCTGGGACAAGGGCAACCCGCTGTTCGCCGGCAACGGCTATGCTGGTCTCTCGGACATGTGCCTGTACTTCATCGGCGGCGTGATCAAGCATGCCAAGGCGCTGAACGCCTTCACCAACCCCACCACCAACAGCTACAAGCGCCTGGTGCCGGGTTATGAGGCCCCCGTGCTGCTGGCCTATTCGGCCCGCAACCGTTCGGCCTCGTGCCGCATTCCTTACGGTGCCGGTTCGAAGGCCAAGCGCGTGGAATTCCGCTTCCCCGACGCGATGGCCAACCCCTACCTGTGCTATGCCGCGCTGCTGATGGCCGGCCTTGATGGCATCAAGAACAAGATCCATCCGGGCGAAGCCATGGACAAGAACCTCTACGACCTGCCCGCCGACGAACTGGCCCTCGTGCCGACCGTCTGCGGCTCACTGCGTGAGGCGCTGGACTCGCTGGCCGCCGACTACGACTTCCTGCTGGAAGGCGGCGTGTTCACCAAGGACCAGATCGAAGCCTACCTCGAACTGAAGTGGCCCGAAGTGATGCGCTGGGAAACCACGCCGTCGGCCGTTGAGTTCGACATGTACTACAGCGCCTGATCTTTCAGCGCTTTAGCTATAGGGAGAAGCCCGGGTCGCAAGGCCCGGGTTTTTCTTTTGGGGCGCGGCAGCAGGCTGGCCCTGTCCTACAGGAAACCAATTCGGTTAAACGCGATTCGCCCGCCCACCGCGAAAGGCGCATCGCTCATGTCGCTTGCCATCGGCCCTGCCGGAATTGCCCTGATCCAGGCGTTTGAACAATGCGGCCGCGCGCTGCCTGGCGGGCGCTTTGCCGCCTATCCCGATCCTGCCAGCAGGGCCGCGCCCTGGACGATCGGTTGGGGCAGCACCGGGCCCGGCATCACCCGCGCCACGGTCTGGACGAGGGCCCAGTGCGATGCCCGGCTGGTGGCCGATCTGGCGCGGTTTTCTGCTCGGGTGGCGGGTTTGCTGGCCCCTGCCCCGACCAGCCAGCACCAGTTCGACGCGCTGGTAAGCCTGGCCTATAATCTGGGGGCGGAGCGGCTGCAGGCCTCGCGCCTGCTGGCGCTGCACCGGGCAGGCGATCATGCCGGGGCGGCGCGCGCCTTTGCCCGCTGGGCCAGCGCCAATGGCCAGCCGATGCCGGGGCTGATCCGCCGCCGGGCTGCCGAGGCGGCGCTCTATGCCACCCCGGATGGCCAGCGGGCGCCGCCTATCCCTCAGTAATCATGCGTGATCTTGGCGTTGACGCTTTGCCGGCCGATGGTGGACACCGTGCCCAGCAGGGCCAGCCAGCTGGTCAGGCGGAATTCCAGATTGGTGGCCGAATAGCCCCGCCCATCCGACACCACCTCGGCATAGACGCGCCGGCCGAGATATTTGCCCACGGCCAAGCCCGTCTGCCGATCCTGCGCCGGATCTGCCGAGATGATGCGCAGCCGATCGACCCCGATGGCGCCGCGCAGCCGGTTGATCGGATCCAGCCCGCCGCCGCCATGCAGCGAGGCCACCGCCGTGCCCAGCTGCACCGCCTCTGGCGCGGAAATGCTGGTGACCGAGGTGCCGAACAGCAGGCGCGAAAGCAGCTCCTCCTCGGGCATCGGCGGCACCGAGGAGAAGGTGATTTCGGGCCGAAGCGCACTGCCCCTGACGGTGACCGTGGCGTTGATATCCGACACGCTGGCGGTGGCGGCGATATCCAGCCGCGGATCGGTGGGCGTGGTGCCATCCATGGTGATGAGGCCGCGGGTGAGATCGAAGCGCTTGCCGGCAAATTCATAGCTGCCCGACAGCAGATCGGCATGGCCCTGCAGCGAGGGATCATCCAAGGGCCCGCGCAGGCGGATCGCCGCGCGCCAGATGCTGTCCAGCCCCAGCCCCTGCAGCCGCACATTGCCGCCCGCGCCATCGACCAGGAAGCTCCACGCCACTTCGCGCGCGCTGGCCGGCGCGATATCGGCGCGGCGGTTGCTTTCCTGGGTGGCGATCACCGGGATCTCGGCGACATCGGCCGCCTGGCCCAGCCGCCAGCGGGCCATGTCGATCACCACGCGGCCGGCGATGGTGCCGCTCTCGCCATCCGAGACGATGCGCAGCGGGCCAGTGACCGCCAGCGACATATCCGCCCGGCCCACCAGCTGCGCCTTTTTGGCCGCCAACCGCAGGTCTATCGCCGGGCCTTTGTGGCCCAGCGCGGTGAAATCGACCATGCCGCTGCCGCTCACCTCGCCATTGCCGGCGGTTTTGCCGGCCAGCCGCGCGAACACCAGCCGCGAACCATCGAAGCTGGCGCGCGTGGCCATATGGGTGATATCCATGCCCATCTGCGGGCCCTGCAGGCGCAGATCATCGCCCGCCAGCGAACCGCGGATCAGCGGATCGCGCAGGCTGCCGGTGATATCGGCGGCAAGGTCCACCGGGCCCGACAGATCCAGATCGTTCAGCGCCATCAGCCGCCACAGCGCATCGGCCGGGCCGCCATAGCGCAGCTGGGCGAACAGGCGGCCAGCCGCCAGCCGCTCGGCCAGCGTGCCCTGTTCCGGCAGATTGTCCACCCGCGCCTGCAGGCGGCCGTTCTGCTGGCCGCCCTGGGCAGCGCGGGCGCGCAGTTGCAGGGCGGTCTTCTCCAGCCGGCCCACCAGCGCCACATCCACCGGCCGCGAGGTCGTCGTCAGCCCCGCGCGGCTGAGGCCCTTGATCATCAGCTCGGCATTGGCCTCGGGCATCTGCTCGCGCTGCTGGGTCCAGTTGAACAGGCCGGTGGCGCGCCCGCTCAGCCCCATATCGGCAAACACCACATCGCCCAGCGACAGCGGCATATCCACCACGCCCAGCTTCAGATCCATGCTGCCATTGCCCAGGAAGCCTTCCGCCATCACCCGGCCGCCGCCATAATCCACCTCGGCAGGCGCCAGCCGCCAGCCGGCAAAGCCGCCATCGGGGCGCCGCTCTGCCGCCAGGCGCGCGCGCTGGGGCATGCTGATCGGCTGGTTGCCGAAGCTGCCGCGGGCCAGCAGGTCCATCTTCTCGGGCGCCACGCGGGCCTGCGCTTCCAGATCAAAGCGGCTGCCGCGCCGCCCGCCCAGCGCCACATTGATGGTGCCGCTGCCATCCTCCAGCTTGGCGTTGGCGGCCAGCCGGCCGATGAACAGCCGCCCCTTGCCCACGCCCTGCGCCAGCCCGGCCACGGCAATGGTGGTGTGATCGCGGCGGATGAGGCCATTGGCTTCCAGATGGGCCAGGCCGATCGTCAGCGGCTGGTCGCCGCCGAAATGGGCGTTGGTGAGCCGCAGCGAGAGATCGACCGCCTGGCCGCCATCGCGCCGGGCCAGCTCCACGCTGCCGTTCACCCCGCCGCCCGACAGGCTGAGCGCGCCATCCACCCCGCCGCCGGCCAGCCGCAAACTGCCCGCCGCCACCGTGCCCGAAAAGGCCAGCCGCCGCACATCCAGCCGCGCCGGGCCGTCTTTCGGCAAGGCCAGCGCCAGCGTGCCATCCATCGGCCCCAGCATCGATTGCCCGGTGATCGCCAGCGCCGCCCCGGCCGGCGCCGGGGTGATGCCCACCACCACCTGCTTCACCCCCAGCACCGGCAGCGGATCGGCCAGCCGCACCTCGCCATGGGGGCCATCGCGCCCCCAGCTGCCGGTGGCCGAAAAGGCGCCATAGGTGACCTGCTGGCCATGGCCGGCAAAGGCAAAGCCGCCATCGGCCCGCCGCTGGCCCGACAGCGCCAGGCTGAGCCGGGGCCCGGTGAGGGCGGCCTGCGAGAGATCCATGCGGCCGGCGCTGTCTGCCGCCAGCCGGGCGGAAAGCCGCGCGCTATCGCCCACCAGCGCGGCCAGCGAGCCATCCTTCAGGCCGGCGGCGGCGCCCTTGAGGTCTACCCCCAGCCGCCAGCCCTGCCCGCGCGCAGAGGTGAGCGCCAGCCCCGCCTGCCCGCTGATGCGGCCGACGCCCGCCACTGGCCAGCCGCTGCTGCTGGCCCGGCCGGCCAGCGCCCAGGCGCCGCGCGCCGGTTCTGCCTTCAGCGCCAGCGCCAGGCGCAGCGCCGGCCAGCTGAGCGCCAGATCGGGCGCGGCCAGCTGGCCCTTGGCGAAAGTGAAAGTGGCATGGGCCCGGCCGCGGGCCAGTTGCGGATCGAGCGCGCCATTGCCCGTGCCCAGCCGCGCCACCGCCAGATCGACCGGCAGGCGCCAGCCCG
>DASRYE010000210.1:0-2748 GCA_035653915.1 Novosphingobium sp.
CCGCCGGCGACCTGGGCCTGCCGCTGGTGCCCGGCTCTGCCGGCGCGGTGTCGGATTATGCCGAGGCGCGCGAGCTGTGCGACGCAATGGGCTATCCGGTGCTGATCAAGGCGGCATCGGGCGGCGGCGGGCGCGGCATGAAGGTGGTGAACCACGCCGACGAGCTGGAAAGCCAGATGAGCCAGGCTCGTTCCGAGGCCCAGGCGGCCTTCGGCGACGATACGGTCTATATCGAGAAATATCTCGGCAATCCGCGCCATATCGAGTTCCAGATCTTTGGCGATGGCAAGGGCGAGGCGATCCATCTGGGCGAGCGCGACTGTTCGCTGCAGCGCCGCCACCAGAAGGTGCTGGAAGAGGCCCCCTCGCCGGTGATCACCGCCGCAGAGCGGGCCCGCATGGGCGGCATCGTTGCCAAGGCGATGGCCGACATGGCCTATCGCGGCGCCGGCACGATCGAGTTCCTGTGGGAAAACGGCGAATTCTACTTCATCGAGATGAACACCCGCCTGCAGGTGGAACATCCGGTGACCGAAGCCATCACCGGCCTCGATCTGGTGCGCGAGCAAATCCGCATTGCCGATGGCCTGCCGCTGTCCGTCCGCCAGGAAGAGCTGGAATTTCGGGGCCATGCCATCGAATGCCGGATCAACGCGGAAGACCCGTGGACCTTCACCCCCTCGCCGGGGCTGGTGGAAAGCTATCATGCCGCCGGCGGGCTCAATGTGCGCGTGGATAGCGGGCTTTATGCCGGCTATCGCATCCCGCCCTACTATGATTCGATGATCGCCAAGCTGATCGTCTATGGCCGCACACGTGAGGGCTGCATCATGCGGCTGAAGCGGGCGCTGGCGGAAATGGCGATCACCGGGCCGAAGACCTCGATCCCGCTGCATCAGGCCCTGCTGGATCAGCCGGATTTCAAGAGCGGCGATTACACCATCAAGTGGCTGGAACAGTGGCTGGCCCAGCGCAACGGCTGAGCTGACCTGCACCGGGCCACACGAAAGGCCGCCCCCTTTGCTGCGGGGCGGCCTTTTTGCTGGCCCGCCCCTTCACCACCCCAGACGCGGCCATTGCGGAGGCATTGCGCAGCGCGGCGAGCAGTGCGGCGGGCTCAGCCTTCCATCGGCACGCCTGGCTGGTTCTTCGAGGTGCGGATGGTGAGCGAGGTTTTCACGCTGGCGACATTGGGCGCCGGCGTCAGCTTGCTGGTGAGAAATTCCTGGAAGCCTTGCAGATCGCGGCTGACGATCTTCAGGATGAAGTCGATCTCGCCGTTCAGCATGTGGCATTCGCGCACTTCGGGCAGGGTGCGCACATGGTCCTCGAAGGCGCGCAGTGCGTCCTCGGCCTGGCTTTTCAGCGAGACCATGGCGAAAACGGTGATGGTGAAGCCCAGCCGTGCGCCATCCAGCACGGCGTGATAGCCGCGGATAAAGCCGGATTCTTCCAGCGCGCGCACGCGGCGCAGGCAAGGCGGAGCAGTCAGCCCCACGCGCTGGGCCAGCTCCACGTTGGTCACGCGGCCTTCCTGCTGCAATTCCGCCAGCAAGCGCCGGTCAATCTGGTCCAGATGCGCCATAACCCTCACACGTTACGCTGGCGCAGCCGGCCGGGTGATCACCGCATTGCGGCAAACCACCAAGTCATGTCCAAAATTCTTGCGCCCGCCCCTGGGTAGCTTTTATGCGCCGAAGCGTCCCGCGATGCAACATCTTGCGGGCGAGATCTTGCTGCGGCTGCCTCTGGGCCCGCTTCGCCCACAGCTTGCGCCACGCAGGGGCTGGCATTAGGGCCGGAAACGGGCGAAAAGACCCGGGAATATTTACGAAGGCCCTGCTAGCAACCGCCGATGCGCTATGACGACCGCCTCGCCACCGTTCTGCGCCTGACACCTGTCGGGGCGCATGTGGCGCGCGTGCAATATCGCCAGCTGATCGACCTGTTGGGCAGCACCCCGGCTGATGCGCGCGGCGAACTGCTGGATGCCGCCTATCTGCGCCTGGCCGAGACCGCCGCCAGCATCGCCCCCGAAGTGCGTGCGGCCATGCTGGCGGAACCGGCGCTGCGGCTGCGCTCGGCGCGGCTGGTGGCGGCCTTGGCCGAGGGCGAGCCGCGCGTGGCCGAAGCTGCCCTTAACGCGGCCGATCTGACCGCGGAGGAATGGGCCGACCTGATCCCCGCCCTGCCGCCGCTGGCGCGCGCGCTGGCGGGCACGCGGGCGGATCTGCCGGCCAGCGCGCGCGCGCTGCTGGCCCGGCTGGGGCTGGGCAAGCGGGCGCTGCCGGCGGCACAGGCACAGGCACAGGCACAGGCCCCGGCGGCGCCCACACCGGCGCACCCTGTCGACGAGATCGGCGCGATCGTGCGGCGGATAGAGC
The DNA here is from genome assembly GCA_035653915.1 of Novosphingobium sp. GTDB lineage: Bacteria > Pseudomonadota > Alphaproteobacteria > Sphingomonadales > Sphingomonadaceae > Novosphingobium. The sequence goes on from DASRYE010000210.1 coordinate 2,385, forward strand.
GGTTTCGCCGCCACCGCGAGGCGCAGGCCCCGGCCGCGCCTGCCGATTCGCCCCGCCTGCCGCTGGGCGAGGCCCCTACCGCCCTGCCCGAACTGCGCAGCTTCGATTTCGCCAGCGACAGCGAGGGGCGCATCGTGTGGTGCGAGGCGGATGTGGCGCCGATGATCATCGGCCTCAGCCTGGGCGAGACGCCGGGGCTCTACACCGCCATCCGCCACCACCAGCCGCTGCGCGCCATCCCGGTGGAACTGGCAGGGGCGGCCGCCATCGCCGGCACCTGGCAAGTGGATGCGCTGCCCCGCTTCGATCCGCTGGGCGGGCGCTTCATCGGCTATCTCGGGCGCTTCCGGCGGCCGGCAGCCGG
>DASRYE010000211.1:0-3100 GCA_035653915.1 Novosphingobium sp.
GTGTTGATCATCCCGGCGCTGCTGCCCAGGCAAGCCGCGGCGGATGCGCCCCCGCCGCCGCGCAAAGGCGCCCGCCCCGCCAAGGCCCGCCCGGAACCGGCCGCCACCGCCGACGACAGCGCCGCAGACACGCCCCCTGCCCCCAAATTCGGCTGGCCGCTGCTGGGCGCGGTGCGGCGCGGCTATGCCCCGCGCGGCACGCCAAACTATCATGACGGGATCGACATCGCCGCCCCGGCCGGCACTCCGGTGCGCGCCGCTGCTGCCGGCACCGTGCGCTTTGCCGGCAACGAGCCGCAGGATTACGGCAGGCTGGTCGTCATCGAGCACAAGGGCGGCTGGCAGAGCGCCTATGGCTTCCTGGGCCGCATCGCGGTGAAAAAGGGCGAGGAAGTGAAGGCCGGCGCGCATATTGGCCTTGTGGGCCACAGCGGCGAGGCCAAGGGCGACGAGCTGCATTTCGAACTGCGCCAGGCCAACAAGGCGGTGGACCCGCTGGCCGTGCTGAGCCCGCGCGCGCGCCGCGCGCCGCGCCAGGCGGAAGCGGCCGCAGACGAAACCCCCGCGCCCAAGCCGCGCCGCAAGCCCCGCCCGCGCGCCGCGCCGCAGGATTAGGCCATCAGGCGGAACACCGTGCCCATGGCCAGAAAGGCCAGCAGCCAATAGCCCGCATGGCCCCAGAAGCGCCCGCTCCTGTGGCCCGAGATCGCCAGCACCGGCCACACGATCGCCGGCGCGAACCCGCCCGACATCATCCAGTAGAGCCAGGGCTTGGCGGCCAGCACATCGGCCCCCACGCGGGCGAAATTGTGGCCCATCAGCCAGGCCGGCAGCAGCAGCGCCAGCAAGGCGGCCGGCGGCGGCCCCTCACCGCGCAGCAGCCGGCCATACCACACCGGCGCCAGGCCCGCTGCCACCAGCGCTGCCACGCCCACCGCCATCCAGTTGATCGGGCCCATTGCCTTTGCGTCCTTTATCTTGCGCGTGTGCCGCCGGAATGCCCGCTGTAGCGAAGGAAAGGCTTTGCGTGTAGGGGCTTCTCGCTATGGCAAGCGAACCCTCCTCCCAGATCATCCCCCCCGCCCCCAAGGTTGGCATGGTCAGCCTCGGCTGCCCCAAGGCGCTGGTTGATTCCGAAAGGATTCTTACCCGCCTGCGCGGCGATGGCTATCAGATGAGCGCCGATTACGCCGGCGCCGACGTGGTGTTGGTGAACACCTGCGGCTTCCTCGATTCGGCCAAGGAGGAAAGCCTGGCCGCCATCGGCGAGGCAATCGCCGAGAACGGGCGGGTGATCGTCACCGGCTGCATGGGCAATGAGGCAGAGGCCATCCGCGCCCGCTTCCCCGCCGTGCTGGCCGTGACCGGCGCCCACCAGTATGAGGATGTGGTGCAGGCGGTGCATGTGGCAGCCCCCCCCTCACAGGGGCCCTTCGTCGACCTGATCCCGGCCGACCGCGACACGGGCGAGGTGAAGCTGACCCCGCGCCACTATTCCTATCTGAAGATCTCGGAAGGCTGCAACCATGCCTGCAGCTTCTGCATCATCCCCCAACTGCGCGGCAAGCTGGCCAGCCGCCGCATCGATGCGGTGCTGCGCGAGGCGGAAAAGCTGGTGGCCGCCGGCACCCGCGAACTGCTGGTGATCAGCCAGGATACCTCGGCCTATGGGGTGGATATCCGCCACGAGCCGCGCCCCTGGAAAGACCGCGAGGTGCGCGCCCACATGACCGATCTGGCCCGCGAACTGGGCCAGCTGCGCACGGCAGACGGCACCCCGCCCTGGGTGCGCCTGCATTACGTCTATCCCTATCCGCATGTGGATGATGTGATCCCGCTGATGGCACAGGGGCTGCTGACGCCCTATCTCGACATCCCCTTCCAGCATGCCGCCCCCAATGTGCTGCGCGCCATGAAGCGCCCGGCCAATGAAGCCAAGGTGCTGGAACGCATCAGGAAATGGCGCGAGATCTGCCCCGATCTGGCGATCCGCTCCAGCTTCGTCGTCGGCTTCCCGGGCGAGACGGAAGCCGATTTCCAATATCTGCTCGACTGGCTGGACGAGGCCCAGCTCGACCGCGTGGGCGCCTTCCGCTTCGAGCCGGTGGCGGGCGCTTCGGCCAATGATCTGCCCGGCGCCGTGCCCGAGGCAGTGAAGGAAGAGCGCTATGCCCGGCTGATGGAAAAGACCGAGGCGATTTCGGCGGCCAGGCTTGCCGCCAAGGTGGGCCGGGTGATTCCCGTCATCATCGACGAGGTGGGCGAGGCCGACGAGGAGGGCGATATCGGCGCCACCGGCCGCAGCCAGGCCGATGCGCCGGAAATCGACGGGCAGGTGCTGCTGCGCGACGTGCCGCCGGATCTGGCCCCCGGCGCAATCGTTAATGTGTTGATAGAAGACGCAGACGCCCACGACCTGTTCGGGGTGATCGCCGAAGGCTAACCAAAGCGAACCATGGGGGTTTAACCCGATTGCCTTTTACGCAACAGGTAGAACCCCTTTCGCATTTGCAGCAACAACCGTTTTCAGGCTTAAGGAGCGGGCCTTTCAGGCATCCTCTCCCAAGACTTCCACGGGCCGGTCGCAAGATCGGCCCTTTTTTTGCGCGCCTTGCACGCAGAGCTGGCCCCTTCACCAAACTGGCCACACCGGCCACTTTGTCCTAACCCTTTGCCCATGGCCGAATCGTCTTCCCCCCCGCCCCGCATCTTCACTGCCGCCCTCGTCGTCATCGGCGACGAGATCCTCTCGGGCCGCACGCAGGACAAGAACATCGCCCAGGTGGCCAGCTGGCTGGGCGTGCAGGGCATCCGCCTGAGGGAAGTGCGCGTGGTGGCCGATGATGCCGCCGCCATTGCCGAGGCGGTGAACACCCTTCGCGCGCGCAACGACTATCTGTTCACCACCGGCGGCATCGGCCCCACGCATGACGACATCACCGTCGATGCGATCGCCACGGCGGTGGGCGTGCCGGTGATCGTGCACCCCGAGGCGCGGGCGATTCTGGAGGACTATTACACCAACCGCGGCGGCCTCACCGAGGCGCGGCTGCGCATGGCCCGCGCGCCAGAGGGCGCCAGCCTTATCCCCAACCGCTAT
>DASRYE010000212.1:0-7579 GCA_035653915.1 Novosphingobium sp.
AGCCGGTCGCCCGCCGGCAGCAGGCTGGCCGGATCCAGGCTGTCGGTTTCGCCGGCCAGTTCATAGAGCCAGCCGCCGGCCACCCGCGCCCGGCTCCAGTAGAGCAGCGGCGGCGGCATGATCGGCGTGCGGCTGACGAGAAAGCCCCGCCAGGCCGGCCGCACGGGCGCTGCGCTGGCGGGCGTGTTCTTGAAGCCGGGCTGGCCCGAGACGGGATCGGTGGCCTGGCCGGGCAGCCGGTTGGCGCGGGCGCCGCCGCCGGTGCCGCCGGCCATCTCGTCGGTCCAGTGCATCGGCACGAAGATCTCGCCCGGGCGCTGGCCGGCGCTGAGGCTGACGCGGAACACCGCGGCCCCTTGCGCGGTGGCAATGCGCGCCAGCCCGCCCTCGGCCAGACCCAGCCTGGCGGCATCGGCCGGGTGCACTTCGGCTAGCCCCTCGCGCCGGTGCTGCGAGAGAGTGGGCGAGAGGCCCGTGCGGGTCATCGTGTGCCACTGGTCGCGATAGCGCCCGGTGTTCAGCCGCAGCGGAAAGGCAGGGTCTGCCTCGGCCGGGGCGGGGGGGCGCACGGCCACCAGCCGGGCGCGGCCATCGGGCGTGGGATAGCCGCCGGCCAGCGGATGCGCCCCGCCCCACTGGAAGGGCGCCAGCGCGTCATAGGCGGCATCGCTGAGCGCGGCCTTGGCGGTGAGGTCCAGCGCCTTGCCGTGTTTGGTCGCCAGCGCCGTCATGCTGGCATATTCGCGCCAGATATCGGCCGGGCCGCGATAGGCGAAGCTATCCGCCCAGCCCAGCTGCGCGGCCACTTCGGCGATGATCCACCAGTCGGCCCGGGCCTCGCCTGGGGGTGCCAGCAGGGCGCGCTGGCGGCTGATGCGCCGCTCCGAATTGGTGACGGTGCCATCCTTCTCGCCCCAGCCATGAGCGGGCAGGCGGATGTGGGCGTGGCGGGCGGTGTCGGTGTCGGCGATCACTTCGGAGACGACCAGCGTGGGGCAGCGTTCCAGCGCGGCGCGCACGAAGCTGGCATCGGGCATCGAAACAGCCGGGTTGGTGGCCATCACCCAGAGGAACTTGATGCGCCCTTCATGCACGGCGCGGAACATGTCCACCGCCTTCAGCCCCGGCCCGGCGCAGATGTGGGGGGCATTCCAGAAAGCGGCGGTGTCGGCCAGTTCCGGCGCCGAGAAGCCCAGGTGGCAGGCCAGCATGTTGGCCAGCCCCCCCACTTCGCGCCCGCCCATCGCATTGGGCTGGCCGGTGATGGAAAAGGGCCCCATGCCCGGCGCGTTGAGGCGGCCGGTGGCCAGGTGCAGGTTGATGATGGCATTGCCCTTGTCCGTGCCCGAGGTGGACTGGTTGGCCCCCTGGCTGAACAGGGTGACCATGCGCGGATGGGCGGCCACCATCTCCACCAGCCGGGCAAACAGCGCGGCATCCACACCGGGATCGCAGGGCAGCGCCGCCCAGAAGCCTTCGGGCGCGGCAAGGCCGGCCTCTGATGTCAGGCCACAGGCATGCAAGGCGGCCAGCAGGGCGTTGAACAGCGCGACATCGCCATCGGGGGCCAGCGGGATGTGGAGGTCTGCCTGCTCGGCGGTTTCGGTGCGGCGCGGATCGATCACCACGATCTTGGTGCCGCGCGCGGCGCGCGCCGCCTCTATCCGCTGCCACACCACAGGGTGGCACCAGGCGGTGTTGCTGCCCACCAGCAGGATGAGGTCGGCCGCGTCCAGATCGGTGTAGGAGCAGGGCACCACATCCTCGCCAAAGGCGCGGTTGTGGGCGGCGACCGCGCTGGCCATGCACAGGCGCGAATTGGTGTCGATATTGGCGCTGCCGATGAAGCCCTTCATCAGCTTGTTGGCCACGTAATAATCTTCGGTCAGCAGCTGGCCCGAAACATAGAAGGCCACCGCTTCGGGCCCGTGTTCGTCCAGCGTGGCCCTGAGGCGCCGGGCCACTTCGCCCAGCGCCTCGCTCCAGCTTGCGGTCTTCTCGCCGATAAGCGGCTGGAGCAGCCGGTCTTCCAGACCCACCGTCTCGGCCAGATGCGTGCCCTTGGAGCACAGGCGGCCGTGGTTGGCGGGGTGTTCTTCATCGCCGCGGATGGCAAGGGCGCGCGGCCCTTCCACCCGGGCACTGATGCCGCAGCCCACACCGCAATAGGCGCAGGTGGTGCGCAGCAGGCCGCTTGTCACGCGGCCCGTTCCGGCGCGCGCGCGGCCATAAGTGCGGCGCGCTGCAGATAGAGGCGCCCGGCATCCACCTTCAGCGGGATGGTGGGCACGCAGCCCTTGTCCTCGCCCTGGGCCTCGCCGGTTTTCAGCGAGATGTTCCAGCTGTGCAGCGGGCAGGTGACCACCGTGCCATGCACGATGCCCTGGCTGAGCGGCCCGTGCTTGTGCGGGCACTTGTTGACCAGCGCGTAGAACTCGTTGTTCAGCGTGTGGAAGATGGCGATCTCCTCGCCGCCCTGCACCGGCAGGGTGCGGGCGTTGCCGGGGCTGATCTGGCCCACAGGGCCAATGTCGATCCACTCGCCGCTCAGGGGTTGGGGGCTCATTCGGCGGCTTCCTTGTAGGCGATGGCGGGGAAGGGGCGGAATTCGGCCAGGTGCTGGTGCAGCTCGGCCTCGGCGCCGGCGGCGCGTTTGGCCCAGGGGTCGTCCTGCATGAACTGCTGCGAATAGCGGAAGCGCGCGGCCAGCACGGCCACCGCATCGGCCGTGTCGAACAGGGCGGCCTTCACATGGTCGAGGCCCACCCGCTCGATCCAGGGGGCGGTGCGTTCGAGATAATGGGCCTGCTCGCGGTAGAGCTGGATGAAGGCGGCGCAGACATCGAGGGCTTGCCTCTCGGTGGCCACCTTGCACAGCAGATCGGTGGCGCGCACATGGATGCCGCCATTGCCGCCCACATGCAGCTCGTAGCCTGAATCGACGCAGATCACCCCGAAGTCCTTGATCGTCGCCTCGGCGCAGTTGCGCGGGCAGCCCGATACGGCGATCTTGAACTTGTGCGGCATCCAGCTGCCCCAGGTCATCTGCTCGGTCTTGATGCCAAGGCCTGTGGAATCCTGCGTGCCAAAGCGGCACCATTCCGATCCCACGCAGGTTTTCACCGTGCGCAGGCTTTTGCCATAGGCATGGCCCGAGACCATGCCGGCGGCATTGAGATCGCCCCAGATCGCCGGCAGGTCTTCCTTCCGGATGCCGAACAGATCGATCCGCTGGCCGCCGGTCACCTTCACCAGGCGGGCGTTATACTTGTCGGCGGCATCGGCAATGGCGCGCAGCTCGGCAGGGGTTGTCACCCCGCCCCACATGCGCGGCACCACCGAATAGGTGCCATCCTTCTGGATATTGGCATGCAGCCGCTCGTTGACGAAACGGCTCTGCTGGTCGTCCAGATATTCGCCCGGCCAGGCGCACAGCAGATAATAGTTCAGCGCCGGCCGGCACGAGGCGCAGCCATCGGGGGTTTTCCAGCCCAGCTCCTGCATCACTTGCGGAATGGCCTTCAGGCCGCGTTCCGGGATCAGGCGGCGCACGTCGTCGTGGGTGAAGCTGGTGCATTTGCACAGCGTCTTGGGGCCGGCTTCCACCTCGGCGCCCAGCGTGACCTTCAGCAGGCTTTCCACCAGCCCGGTGCAGCTGCCGCAGCTGGCCGAGGCCTTGCACTGGCCGCGCACCGCATCGAGGCTGTGCGCCCCGCCGGTGATGCAGGCCACCACCGTGCCCTTGGAAACGCCGTTGCAGCCGCAGATCTCGGCATCGTCTGCCAGGGCTGCAACGGCGGCATTAGGGTCCGCCAGGGCGCCTCCGCCCTGGGCAAAGGCCTGGCCGAAGATCAGCGCCTCGCGGATGTCGGAGATGTCCTCGGCCTTCTTCAGCAGGTCGAAATACCAGCTGCCATCGGCGGTGTCGCCATAGAGCACGGCGCCCACCAGCCGGCCTTCCTTCACCACCACGCGCTTGTAGAGGCCGCGGGCGGCATCGCGCATGACGATATCCTCGGCCCCGTCGCCGCCGGAAAAATCGCCGGCCGAGAACAGGTCGATGCCCGAGACCTTGAGCTTGGTGGAAGTGACAGAGCCGGTGTAGCCGGTGGGCTGGCCAGTGGCCTGATCGGCCAGCGCCCGGCACATTTCCCACAGCGGCGCCACCAGGCCATAGCAGATGCCGCGGTGCTGCACGCATTCGCCCACGGCCATCACCGCCGGGTCGCTCGTCAGCATGTGGTCGTCCACCAGAATGCCGCGTTCCACATCAAGGCCGGCGCTGCGGGCAAGCGCGGTGTTGGGGCGGATGCCCACCGCCATCACCACGATATCGGCGGGGATCTCGCGCCCGTCCTTCAGCTTCACGCCGGCCACATGGCCATCGCGGCCGAGGATCTCGGCGGTGTCGGCGCCGGTGAGGATGGTCTGGCCGCGCCGTTCCAGCTCGCTTTTCAGCAGCCAGCCGGCGGCCTCGTCCAGCTGGCGCTCCATCAGCGTGGGCATCAGGTGCAGCACGGTCACCTGCATGCCGCGCAAGGTCAGGCCGTGGGCCGCCTCCAGCCCCAGCAGGCCGCCGCCGATGACCACCGCATGGCCGCCCTGATCGGCCGCCGCCAGCATCCTGTCGACATCGTCGAGATCGCGGAAGGAGACGACGCCGGCCAGATCCTTGCCCGGCACCGGGATGATGAAGGGCTCGGAACCGGTGGCGATCAGCAGGCGGTCGTAAGGCTCGATGCGACCCGAAGCGCTCAAGACGGTTTGCGCGGCGCGATCGACCGCCACTACCGGATCGCCCGACACCAGCGCGATGCCATTATCGGCATACCATTGCGCGGTGTTGATGACGATCTCGTCGAAGCTTTTCTCGCCGGCCAGCACCGGTGAGAGCATGATGCGGTTGTAGTTCACCCTGGGCTCGGCGCCGAAGATGGTGATGGCAAAGCGCGCGGCATCGCGGGCGAGGATCTCCTCCACCGCGCGGCAGCCGGCCATGCCATTGCCGATCACCACCAGCCTTTCGCGCTGGCCACAGGCGGCGGGGGCACTGATTTGCGTGTCTGGCGCTGTCACCAGCATTCTCCATTGCCAGGCATGGCAAACGCAAAAAAGCCGCCTCGAGCCAAGCCCGTCAGGGCCTGAACCGGGCGGCTGCGTTGCCACACGTTGTTGCGAAAAAAGAGGCGGGTGAAAAAGGCTCCGTCATTGGAGCGCCCGGCCATCTCAGTCTTCAATCTATCCGCGCGCGGCGGCGATGACAAGCGGATTTTGCGCCGCAGCAAGTGCCCGGCGCCCGATGGGCATCAGGGCAGGCCAGCCAGATAGGCCGGCATGGCGGCGGGATCGAAAATCCGCCCGTCGAAGAAATGGTTGGGTTCCATGGTGATAAGCCCCTGCTGGGTGCCCACGGCCATGGGCCCGGCAAGGCTGCCTTCCACCTTGGAACTGGCGCCGGGCAGGGGCTCGCCGCTGCCGATGAGTGCGGCGCGGTAGACATCGGGGCGGAACACCCGGCCGGCCCTGGCGGCCTCCACCGAGTCGAAAGCGCCGCCTTCCCAGCGCAGCATCTGCGTGTAGAGCCACTGCGCCTGGCTGACCCAGGGGAAGTTGGCCGCCTCGCGATACTGGAACATGAAGTCGGGGTAGTGCACCGGCTCGCCGCCCTGGCGCAGCAGCAGCCGGTCGGATATCGCGCGGCGGATGATCTCGGGGCTGGCATCGAGATAGGCGCGCCGGGCCAGCAGGGCGGCATTGGCATCCCAGTTGGCCGGATCGATGAAATGACGGGCGGCGGCCACCAGCGCGCGCACCAGCGCTTCTGCCTGCGGGCGGCGCTCTTCCATCACGCTTTCGCGCCAGGCCAGCACCTTTTCCACGCCGCGCCGCCAGATCTGGGCAGTGGCCAGCACGATGGTGCCCACGCCGCGTTCCACCGCCACGCTGTTCCACGGCTCGCCCACGCAGATGCCGTCCACCTCGCCCGCCTCCAGCGCATCGGCGCAGAAAGGCGGGGCGATGGTGGCGATCTCCACATCCTGATCGGGCCTCAGGCCACAGGCCGCCAGCCAATAGCGCAGCATGTAATTGTGGCTGGAATAGCGGTGCACCACCCCCAGCCGCAGCGCCCGCCCGCTGGCCATGCGCCGATGCGCCACCTGCGCCAGCGCCGCGCCCACGGCGGCCGGATCGCCCAGCCCGCCTGCCGGGCACACATAGGCGGCGAGATCGCTGCGCAGGGTGATGGCATTGCCGTTCAGCCCCAGCACGAAAGGCACCGACAGCGGCTTTGCCGGCCGCCCGCGCCCCAGCGTGGTGGCGATCGCCAGCGGGGCGACCAGATGGGCGGCATCGGTCTGGCCATAGAGCAGCCGGTCGAGCACGGTGGCCCAGCTGACATCGCGCACCAGCCGCAAGGACAGGCCCTCGGCCTCGGCAAAGCCATGTTCATGGGCCAGGATCGGCAGGCAGGCATCCACCAGGGGCAGAAAACCGATGGCAAGTTCTTGGGTCATGGCGCGGTCCTGTCGTGCCCCTTCCGGCCTGTGGGGCGCCGGGCAGATGGCCCCGGGGGCGGGCCGTTCAGCAGCTGGTCGGCGGTCAGGATCGCCTCGGCAATATCGACGATCCGCCGGCTCTGGCGCATGGCGGTGGCGCGCAGTTCGGCATAGGCTTCGTGTTCGGCAAGGCCCCGGCTCTGCATCAGGATGCGCTTGGCCTTGTCCACCGCCTCGCGCTCGGCCAGGCGGCCGCGGGCATCGGCAAGGTCTGCCTCCAGCCGCGAGAAGGCGTTGAAGCGGCGCACGGCCAGATCGAGGATCGGGCGGATGCGGTGCGGCGCCAGCCCGTCCACCACATAGGACGACACCCCCGCCTCCACCGAGGCGGCCAGCGCTTCCTCGTCGCTTTCATCGACGAACATGGCGATCGGCCGGGCCAGCGCGCGGCTGACGGCGAAATATTCCTCCAGCACGTCGCGGCTGGGGTTGCCGAGGTCGATCAGCACGATGTCCGGGGCGATCTGGCCGATATGCGCCACCAGCCCACGCCTTTCGGTGACCACGAAGATCTCGCAGTCCTCTATCTCGGCCAGCCCTTCGCGGATGACCGAGGCGCGTGCGGCGCTTTCGTCGACAACGGCAATGCGCATCAACCCCGCATGCCAGAGCACAGGCCGCCTGCGCAAGCCGGAAGGAAGGAGAATGCCCCGGCCATGCTTTTCAAGGCTTTCCCGCAGGTGTTCGTTCACATGTTGTTCAGCAGGGCAAGTCAAACGCGGCTGACCTGCCCGCGCATGCGGATGGCGGGGGGCTGGCGCCTGTCATCAAAGCGCAATGCTGCGATGGAAAGGCCCGGGCCTGCTGCCGCCTGCATGCGCGGGGGCAGGCCGGGGCATCATTTGCGATACTAGGGATCAGGACGGGCACATGTCGGCACGGCAGGATGAAAATGGCGTGGGCACGGATGGCGCTGGCGAGACCACCGGCTTTGCCCTGCCGCGCGGGGTGCAGCTGCGCTATCTGGGGCTGGCGGGGGCCGGCCTGTTGGCGCTGGCGGGGGCCTCGGCGCTGGGCCACTG
>DASRYE010000213.1:0-10430 GCA_035653915.1 Novosphingobium sp.
CGAACAGGGGTGGGCAACGGCGGTGGGCACCGCGCGGCCGGCCGCGGCATGCACCAGCCGGCGATAGGCATCATGCTCGGCCAGGCGGATCTCGGGCAGGCTGACAGCCGGGCGGCGCAGCTTCTCCTGCGGCGCGATCACATCGGCCTCGCCCTCGATCACCGTCTCGCCCTGCTGGTTGGCGCAGCTGCAGGCCAGCGTCAGCCGGCCCTTCTCGCGCTTGTCGGCCACACGCACGCTGGCGGTGATGGTATCGCCCAGCCCCACCGGGCGCAGGAACTTCAGCGTTTGGCCCAGATAGATCGTGCCCGGCCCCGGCAGATGGGTGCCCAGCACCGCGCTGATCAGCCCTGCCCCCCACAATCCGTGGGCGATCACCTTGCGGAACATGTCGGTGGCGGCATAGGCCGGGTCCATATGGGCCGGGTTCACATCGCCCGACACCAGCGCGAACAGCTCGATATCCTGATGCGTCAGCGTGCGGGTGAGGCTGGCGCTGTCGCCAACGGATATCTCCTCATAGGTGCGGTTTTCGATCATGGGCGTGGCGGCTTCGGGCGAATCGGCGGAAAGCAGCGTCATGCGGGGCCTGCGGGGCTGTGGTCGATCCGCTTGATATAGCAGCTTATGCGAGCAGAAACATGACGAAGCGCAAGCGCCAATTGACAAGGCCCACGCCCACCAATATCAGAACCATAATTCCAAATTTATCCAAAACAGGGGAGAGAGAAGATCATGCCCGCCGCCCGCCTTGCGGCCGCGCTGGGGCTGGCCATGGCCAGCCAGGCGCCCGCCGCCCTTGCGCAAAGCTGCCACCCGCTGGCCGGCCACTGGCGCTATGATGCCGCTGCCAGCCATGTCGGCTCGGGCCTCTCGTTCAACCCCTATTACGCGGTGAGCGGCATCGATCTGGTGCTGGAACAGGGCGCCGGCGGCCTCACCCAGAGCTGGCACCTCACCGGCCCCCACCTTGACGAGACCGACCGCTACACCACGCCCGCCGATGGCACGCTGGCGCCCACCGGCACCCGCTCGGCGCTCAATGCCGTGCCGCAGGCCGTGAGCGGCCAGTGGGAAAGCTGCACGCTGGTGGAGGAAGGCCGCGCCAGCCTGTTCGGCCAGACCGTCTGGACCCGCAGCCGCTTCTTCGTGGCGGCAGACAACCGCCGGCTCACCATCACCCAATCCTCCCATTCAGACCTTGGCGATGTGGAACGCACGCTGATCTTCACCCGCACCGACGAGAGGCCCCTGCCATGAGCCCTCTGCCCCTCACCCGCCGCGCGCTGATCGGCGCGGCCGCGCTGGCTCCGCTGGCCACGCAGGCCGCCGCCGCCACCCGGCCCGCCACGGCGATCACCCTTGATCCCCATGCGCCCACCACCCCCTTCCCGCATTACTGGGAAGCCTGCGTCGGCTCCGACCGGGCGGCAGTGGCGATGCGCGCCCAGTGGCAGCAGGATCTGGCGCTGGCCCGGCACGAGGCAGGCTTCCGCTCGGTGCGCTTCCATGGCCTGTTCGACGACGAGATGGGCCTGTGCCGCAGCATCGGCCCCAACGGGCCGGAACTGAACTTCCTCTACATCGACCAGATCTTCGATGCCATGCTGGCCATCGGCGTGAAGCCCTATGTGGAGCTGAGCTTCATGCCGCTGCCGCTGGCCTCTGATGGCAACACCATCTTCTGGTACAAGGGCAACACCTCGCCGCCAAAGGACATGGCGCTGTGGGTGCAGGTGATCGAGGGGCTCGCGCGGCATCTGCTGGCCCGCTATGGCGCGGCCGAGGTGACGGGCTGGCGCTTTGAAGTGTGGAACGAGCCCAACCTCAACTTCTGGGCCGGCACGCAAGGCCAGTATTTCCAGCTCTATGCCGCCACCGCGCGGGCGCTGAAGCGAGTGAACCCGGCCTTGCAGGTGGGCGGGCCGGCCACTGCCCAGCTGATGTGGATCGACGATTTCCTGCGCTTTTGCGCGGCCGACAACGCCCCTGTCGATTTCGTCTCCAGCCATATCTATGCCGATGATCCGCAGGAAAACCTGTTCGGCCAGGATCTGGGCCTGCCGCGCGAACAGGTGATCCCGCGCGCGCTGCAAGTGGCCAATGGCAAGATCCGCGCCTCGGCGTTTCCGCGCATCCCGCTGGTGATCTCGGAATGGACCAGCCAGAACCCCGCCTTCATCGCCCAGACCATCCGCGATTGCGCCGGCCTGTGCGACACCTTCAGCTACTGGACCTTCGACAATATCTTCGAGGAACACGCGCCGATCCCGGGGTTCGGCAACACGCTGTATGGCCTCATCGGCCAGAGCGGGGTGGCGCGCCCCTCCTTCCGTGCCTTCCAGTTGCTGCACCGGCTGGGCACGCAGCGGATCGACACCGGCAGCGCGCCCCTCATCGCCACCCGCAGGGAAGATGGCACGCTGGCCATCCTTGCCTGGAACCTGATCACCAACGCCGATGTCTCGGGCCAGACGGGCAATCCGATGAACGCGCCGGGCGAGGAGCCGATCCTCCATGGCCCCCCGCGCGATCTGCTGCTGCGGCTGGGCGGCGGCGCGCGCAGGCGCGCGCGCGTCACCGGGGTGGATCTCGCCGCAGATCCGGTGACGCTGGCCTATGCCGCCATGGGCCGGCCCGCCTCGCCCACCGCCGCCCAGATCACCGCCCTGCGCAAGGCCGGCGCGCTGCCCCAGGCCCGGCCGCTGGCCGGCGGGCCGGGCGGCTTCCATCTGGCGCTGCCAGCCAACGCCCTGGCGCTGATCGAGATCGGCTGAGCCACGCCCGCGCTGTCACACAGCTGTCTTTGAGCCCGGTCTATGGCGATGCCATGGCCGGGCGTGCCCGCGCCGCAGCGGAATTTGCGCTTGCAACCGCAGGCGCATATCCGGCAGCGGCGGTTCTGCCCCGAATCGGACACATCACTCGGAAAGACATTGCGGCAGACGACACCTATGAGCCCGGAAAAGAACCCCGCCCGCGCCTTGCCGGCCTTCTCGCGCATGTTGCGCCTCACCCGGCCCAACCGCGAGGATGCGATCGCCTTTGTCATTCTGGCGGGGCTGGCGCTGGTGGTGTTCCGCGGCGCCCAGGGCGCGGTGGAGCCGCTCTCGCGCCTGCATCTGGAACCGCTGCTGCTGGATCCGGGCCAGCTGCCCTATTATGCCCTGCGCACCATCCTGCGCATGTTTGCCGCATTGTTCGCCTCCACCGTCTTCACGCTGGTGGTGGCAACGCTGGCCGCGCGCAGCCGGCATCTGGGCCAGATCATCGTGCCGGCGCTGGATATCCTGCAGTCGGTGCCGATCCTGGGCTTCCTCACCTTCACGGTCACTTTCTTCATGGGGCTGTTTCCCGGCAATGTGCTGGGGGTGGAACTGGCGAGCGTGTTCGCCATCTTCACCTCGCAGGCGTGGAACATGGCCTTCAGCTTCTACCAGTCGCTGCGCAGCCTGCCGTCTGACCTGGAGGAAGTGTGCCAGAGCTTCGCGCTCTCGCCGGTGCGCCGCTTCCTCAAGCTGGACCTGCCCTTTGCCACGCCCGCACTGGTGTGGAACGCGATGATGTCGATGTCGGGCGGCTGGTTCTTCGTGGTCGCCTCCGAGGCGATCACCGTGGGCAACACCACCGTCACCCTGCCGGGCATCGGCTCGTGGCTGGCACTGGCGATCGAGAAGCAGGATTTCACCGCCGTGGCCGAAGCGGTGGGCACCATGGCCGTGGTCATCGTGGCCTACGACCAGCTGTTCTTCCGCCCGATCGTCGCCTGGGCAGACCGCTTCCGCTTCGAACAGACCGCCAGCACCGAGCGGCCCGAAAGCTGGGTCTATGACATGCTGCGCCGCACCCGCCTGCTGCCGCTGCTGTTTGCCCCCGTCAGCGCCATCGGCCGCCTGCTGCTGGCGCTGGAGCCGGCCCGCCGCGCCCGCCGCCTGCAGGCCGAAGGCCCGCGCAACAAGCTCGCAGAGCGTGGCTGGCAGGTGGCCGTCTATGCCGGCGTGGTGGCCGCGCTGTGGTGGTCCGCCCATTATGTGCTGGGCACGCTGAGCCTTGGCGATGTCGGGCAGGCGCTGGGGCTGGCGGTGCTCACGCTCATCCGCGTGGTGGTGCTGATCGTGCTGGCCAGCTTCATCTGGGTGCCGCTGGGCGTCACCATCGGGCTCAGGCCAAAGCTGGCCGAAAGTGTGCAGCCGGTGGCCCAGTTCCTGGCCGCCTTCCCGGCCAACGTGCTGTTTCCCTTCGCGGTGATCGTCATCGTGCGCTTCCACCTCATGCCCGATATCTGGCTCTCGCCGCTGATGATCCTGGGCACGCAGTGGTACATTCTGTTCAACGTCATCGCCGGCGCCTCGGCCATCCCTTCAGACCTGCGCGAGGCGGCCAGCATGTTCGGCGTGAAGGGCTGGCAGTGGTGGCGGCAAGTGGCCCTGCCGGCGATCTTCCCCTACTACATCACCGGCGCGCTCACGGCCTCTGGCGGCTCGTGGAACGCCTCGATCGTGGCAGAAGCGGTCAGCTGGGGGCAAAGCCATCTGGAAGCCCACGGCCTTGGCGCCTATATTGCCGATGCCACCACGGCGGGCAATTATCCGCAGGTGGCGCTGGGCATCGGCATGATGAGCCTGTTCGTGCTGGGCTTCAACCGGCTGGTGTGGCGCCCGCTCTACGCCTATGGCGAGCGCCGCCTGCGCATCGGCTGACCTCTTTTTTCTTCCTGCTGACCGGAGCCTTTTTCATGGCCACCATCGCCCCGCTTGCCCCGCTCGTCGAAGTGGAAGGCCTCAACCACTACTACGGCCCCCCGCCGGGCGGCCATCTGGTGCTGGAAGGGGTGAACCTTACCATCGGCCAGAACGAGGTGGTGGGCCTGCTCGGCCGTTCGGGCTCGGGCAAGTCCACGCTGCTGCGCTCCATCGCCGGGCTGATCCACCCGCGCGAGGGTGAGGTGCGCTTCGTGCCGACCGAGGATTGCCCCGATCCCAGCGTGTCGATGGTGTTCCAGACCTTCGCCCTGTTCCCCTGGCTGACGGTGCAGGAAAATGTGGAACTGGGCCTGGAAGCCCAGAAAGTGCCGGCCGAGGAACGCCGCGCCCGCGCCCTGGCCGCGATCGACCTCATCGGCCTCGACGGCTTCGAGAACGCCTATCCCAAGGAACTGTCGGGCGGCATGCGCCAGCGGGTGGGGCTGGCGCGCGCGCTGGTGGTGAACCCCTCGCTGCTGCTGATGGACGAGCCCTTCTCCGCGCTCGACGTGCTGACCGCCGAAACCCTGCGCACCGACCTGCTCGACCTGTGGTCGGAAGGGCGCATGCCGATCAAGTCGATCCTCATCGTCACCCACAATATCGAGGAAGCGGTGCAGATGTGCGATCGCATCCTCGTCTTCTCGTCCAATCCGGGCCGGGTGGTGGCCGATATCAAGGTGGATATCCCCCGCCCGCGGGACCGGCTGGACCCGCCCTTCCGCGCGCTGGTGGACGATATCTATGCCCGCATGACCGCCCGCGCCGCCCCCGAAAGCCCGCTGCGCGATGGCCTGTTCCCCGGCACCGGCATTGCCATGGTGCTGCCGCCCAAGGTTTCCACCAACGCGCTGGCGGGCCTGATCGAGGAGGTGGATGGCACCCCCTTCAACGGCAAGGCCAGCCTGGCGGAACTGGCCGATTCGCTGCAGCTGGAAGTGGACGAACTGTTCCCCATGGCCGAAACGCTGCAATTGCTGCGCTTTGCCGAATTGCGCGGGGCCGATCTGGTGCTCACTGTGGCCGCCCGCCGCTATGCCCAGTCTGATGTGGACCAGCGCAAGGCGATCTTTGCCCAGGCGCTGCTGGCCTATGTGCCGCTGGCCCAGCATATCCGCCGCGTGCTGGATGAACGCGCCAGCCACCGCGCACCCGCCCGCCGCTTCCGCGATGAGCTGGAGGATTACATGTCGGAAGACTATGCCGACGAGACCCTGCGCACGGTGACGCATTGGGGCCGCTATGCCGAAATCTTCACCTATGAAGAGGACGACGACGAATTCAGCCTTGAAAATCCGCAATAAGCTCCATTTGCCGCGGCTTGGTTGACAGGCGCTGCCGCGGGCGCAATGCAGGCATCCCCTGTGCCCATGGCGCCCGCAAGGGCGCCCGGCCACCGCCAAGGATGCCTGCCGCCGTGATGTTTTCCAGCCGCACCGCCATTGCCGTTTCCGCCCTTGCGCTGGCGCTGGGCAGCACCCCGCTGGGGGCAAAACCCGCCCCCGCGAAGGCGCCCCCGGCAAGCCCTGCGCATGCCGCAGCGCCCGCGCCGCAGGGCTTTGGCGCTTGGGGGGTGGATCTGGCCACGCGCGATCTGTCGGTGCGGCCGGGCGATGATTTCCAGCGCTATGCCTCGGGCAAATGGCTGGATAGCACCGCCATCCCGGCCGACCGCGCTTCCACCGGCACCTTCTACGACCTGCGCGAAACCGTGCAGGCCCAGGTGCGCGATATCATCACCACCGCCCCGCCCGCCGGCCCGATCGGCGCGCTCTACACCAGCTATATGGATGCCGCCCACCGCGAGGCGATCGGCCTGGCCCCGCTGATGGCCGATATCGCCAGCCTGCGCGCGCTGGCCAACCGGGCGGATCTGGCCCGCTTCATGGGCACCAGCCGCAGCCGCTTCGGCATCTCGCTGGTGGAAGCCGGCCTGATGCCCGACACCGCCAATGCCGAGATGAACGTGCTGGGCCTTGGCCAGAGCGGCCTTGGCCTGCCCGACCGCGACTATTACCTGAAGGACCAGTTCAAGCCCCAGCGCGAGGCCTATCGCGCCTATATCGCCCGCACGCTGGCGGCCATCGGCGAGGCAGACGCGCCCGCCAAGGCCGATGCCGTGCTGGCCTTCGAGACCGAGATCGCCCGGCTGAGCTGGGACAATGCCCGCCGCCGCAACCTTGATCTTCTGAACAACCCCTATTCCACCGCCGAGCTTGCCGCCTATGCCCCGGGGATAGACTGGGACGCCTATTTCGCCGGCGCCGGCATCGCCCCGCAAAAGCGCATCATCGTCGCCGAAAACAGCGCCATCCAGGCGATCTCGGCGCTTTATGCGGCCACCGCGCTCGATACGCTGAAGCTGTGGGAGGCTTTCCATGTGGCCGATCAGGCCGCGCCCTATCTCACCAAGGCGATGGACGACAGCCGCTTTGCCTTCACCAAAACGCTATCGGGCGTGGCGGTGCAGCGGCCGCAATGGAAGCGCGGGGTCGATCTCGTCTCGGGCCAGCTGGGCGAGCTGGTGGGGCAGACCTATGTGGCGCGCCATTTCTCGCCGGCGGCCAAGGCCAAGATGGAAGGGCTGGTGGCCCATCTGAAAGAGGCGATGGCCGGCCGCATCCGCGCCAATGGCTGGATGAGCGAGGCCACCAAACAGGCCGCCCTGCTGAAGCTGTCGCGCATGGACGTGATGGTGGGCTACCCCGACAAATGGCGCGATTATGCCGGGCTGGCGATGGCGCCGGGCGATCTTTACGGCAATGTGGAAAGGGCAAGCCGCTTCAACTCGGATTACGATCTGGCGGATCTGGGCAAGCCGGTCGATCACCGGAAATGGGCGATGAGCCCGCAGACGGTGAACGCCTATAATGGCGAGCAGGAAAACAAGATCGTCTTCCCCGCCGCCATCCTGCAGCCGCCCTTCTTCGATCCCCATGCCGATGATGCGGTGAATTATGGCGCGATCGGCGCGGTGATCGGCCATGAGATCAGCCATGCCTTCGACGATCAGGGCCGCAAGATCGACGCCTCCGGCACCCTGCGCGACTGGTGGGCGCCCGAGGATGCCAAGCGCTTCGAGGCCGAGGCCAAGGTGTTTGGCGACCAATACGCCCGTTTTGAGGCAGCGCCCGGCGCTTTCGTCAACCCCGGCCTGACGATGGGCGAGAACATCGCCGATTTCGCCGGGGTGGAAGTGGCGCTCGATGCCTATCACGCGGCACTGGGGGCAAAGGCGCCCCCTGCCCGCGATGGCCTCACGGGTGATCAGCGCTTCTTCCTCGCCTTCGCGCAGGTGTGGCGGGCCAAATCGCGCGAGGATGCCCTGCGCAACCAGGTAGCGACAGACCCGCACAGCCCGGCGCGCTTTCGCGTGCTGGGGCCGCTGCGCAATGTCGATGCGTGGTATCAGGCCTTCCACGTGCAGCCGGGCGACAAAATGTATCTGCCGCCCGAGAAGCGCGCACGGATCTGGTAAGGGGCTCAGAGCCCCGCCAGCCACTCGCCGATCATCGCCTGGCCTGCGGCCACCGCCGTTGCGCCATGCGTGTCATGCGCGGCGCGCAGGGTGGCCTCGGTGTGGCCGGCTTCGGCGATATCGCCGGGCCCCTGCGCCACCCAGGCGTCAAACCGCGGATCCAGCCCCATTTCGGCGTGGAACTGCAGGGCCAGCACCGTCTCGCCGCGGCAGAAGGCCTGATGCGGATAGAGCGCGCTGGAAGCCAGCAGCTCCACCCCCTCGGGCCGGGTGAAAGTGTCGCCATGCCAGTGCAGCACCGGCACCTCGGCGATATGGCGCAGCGGCCCGCCCTCCGCCTCGGCGCGCAGCTGCACCGGGTGAAAGCCCACTTCCTTGGCCGGCCCCTTGTAGACCTTGGCCCCCAGCGCTGCGGCGATCATCTGGGCGCCGAAACACACGCCCAGCGTTGGCCTGTCCGCTGCCAGGCGGCGCTGCAAACGGCGCAGCTGGCAGGCGATCCAGGGGTGGCGGTCGCTCTCATAGACGCCCATCGGCCCGCCCATCATGATGAGCAGATCCGGCTCTGCCAGATCGAGGCTGGAAAAGGCGGGATCTGCCACATCGATCCGGTCGACCACATAGCCGGCGGCTTCGATAGGGGCGCGAAAGCCCGCCACGCCCTCATAGGGAACGTGGCGGATGATGAGAGCGGTCTTCATGGTTGCAGGCTAACACATATGAAGGGGGCAGATGCCCCCGATTGTTACAGTTCGGGCAGGAAATCCGCCACCGACAGATAACGTTCGCCGGTGTCGTAATTAAAGCCCAGCACGCGGCTGCCGGCGGGAATTTCGGCCAGCTTCTGCGCAATGGCGGCCAGCGTCGCGCCCGAGGAAATGCCGACCAGCAGCCCTTCCTCGCGGGCGCTCCGGCGGGCCCATTCCTTGGCCTGGGCGGCATCCACCTGGATCACCCCGTCGATCGACTGGGTGTGCAGGTTGGCCGGCACGAAGCCCGCGCCAATGCCCTGGATCGGGTGCGGCGCAGGCTGGCCGCCGCTGATGACGGGCGACAGCGCCGGCTCCACCGCAAAAGCCTTCAGCGCCGGCCAGCTGGCCTTCAGCGTTTCGGCCGTGCCGGTGAGGTGGCCGCCGGTGCCAACGCCGGTGATCACGTAATCGATCGGCGTATCGGCGAAATCATCGAGGATCTCATGCGCGGTGGTGCGCACATGCACATCGATGTTGGCCGGGTTCTCGAACTGCTGCGGGATCCACGCGCCGGGCGTTTCGGCGGCCAGTTCCTTCGCGCGCTCGATCGCGCCCTTCATGCCCTTCTCGCGCGGGGTGAGATCGAAAGTGGCGCCATAGGCCAGCATCAGCCGGCGGCGCTCCAGGCTCATCGATTCCGGCATGACAAGCACCAGCTTGTAGCCCTTCACCGCCGCCACCAGGGCCAGGCCAATGCCGGTGTTGCCCGAGGTCGGCTCGATGATCGTGCCGCCCGGCTGCAGCGTGCCATCGGCTTCGGCCGCTTCCACCATGGCAAGGGCAATGCGATCCTTGATCGAGCCGCCCGGATTGCCGCGTTCGCTTTTGACCCACACTTCGTGATCGGGAAACAGCCGCGACAGCCGGATATGCGGCGTGCCCCCGATGGTCGACAGAACAGACTCAGCCTTCATGGATCGATGCTTCCTTGTGTGGAACGAAAAACGGCGTGGAAACGGACAATTGCGGGAAAGCGGAAGGGCCGGCAAGCGATGTGTCATAGGCCGGCCCCGCCGCCTCGCCCAGCAGATCATCCAGCAGGGCCTGCCCGCGCGGCCACACATCCAGCCGGCTTTCGGCGTTGATATGCCCGCGCGCGCCGATATCGACAAACTGCGCCCCCCAGCGCTGCGCCAGCACCCGCGCACCGGCCAGCGAGAGATAGGGATCATCCGAGCTGGCGACCAGCGTGGCGCGAAACGGCAGCGCCTGCCCGGCAGAGCCGGCAAAACCGCGCAGCCGCGCATCCACCGGGGCCTCGTCCACATCGGGCGGGGCCACCAGCAGAGCGCCGCGCACCAGGGCGGCAGCGGCCGGCTCCATCCGCGCCCACCACGCCACCGCATGGCAGCCCAGGCTGTGCGCGGCCAGCACCACCGGCCGGCCGGCGGCGCGAATCGCCAGGCCCAGCCGGCTGGCCCACAGGTTGCGGCGGGGCTTGTCCCATGCGCCCAGATC
>DASRYE010000214.1:0-15090 GCA_035653915.1 Novosphingobium sp.
GCTGGCCCGGCTGGAGCCGGCGCTGGGCCCCCTGCTGCACCACATGCCGCGCCTGCGGGCGATCGGGCGGATCCGCAACGCGGCCTGCGATGGCGAGATGGGCGCGGCCGGCAGCCGGCTGGCGCGCGATTGGGCCATCGCTGCCGGGGGCGGCCAGGGCATGGCGGCCGGCGCCCCCTTCACCCGGATCGATGCGGCCGCACTGGCGCAGATTGCCCAATTCTACCTCGCCCTTGCCGATCAATTGCGCAGCGCTTTTGCCAGAACCCGGGGCGGGCTTGACTTTTCCTGAAGGGCAAGCCATATGGCACTCGTCCTGATCGTTTACGACGGGACGAGGCGCAGGCTTTGCAGCCGCGCCTGCCTTCTCTCCCCCACCGGCCTTTCCGCCCCTTGCGAGCGGCTGTGCCCTGCAGGCGGACGAGAGCGCTCCCCACCATGGCCGGCCTGCCGTTAACAGCGCTGCCGGCCTGTTTTCACCCTCCTGCCACGGGCCCATCATGGCCGCGGCATGATTTCATGTTTCGAGTTTGACGACACCTTTTATGCATCATTCCAAGCCTCTTCACACCACCCAGCCGGCGCCCCTGCCCTGCCCGCCAGCGCCGCTTGGCGCGCAGCCGGGCCTGCTTTCGCGCGCGCAATTGCGGCGCCTTGTCGCCGATATGGTGGATTGACCCAAAGCTCAGCCGGCGGCGGGCACCAGCCCGCGCCGCGCACCCATGGCATGGGCGGCCATGGCCAGCCCCGCCCCCACGCCCAGAGCGCCGGCCACCACAAAGGCCGGCGCATAGCTGCCCCAATCCTGGCGCAGCAGGCCGCCGGCAAAAGCGGCCACCGCCGCGCCGATCTGGTGGCCCACCACCACCCAGCCAAACACGATGGGCGCCTCACGCGCGCCAAAGCGGCGCACCGCCATGGCCACGGTGGGCGGCACGGTGGCAATCCAGTCCAGCCCGTAGAACACCGCAAAAACCGCCAGCGGCAGCGGTGAAAAGGGCACAAACGGCAGCGCCATCAGCGACAGGCCGCGCAAGGCGTAATAGGCCACCAGCAGGCGGGCCGGATCATACCGGTCGGTCAGCCAGCCAGAAGCGGTGGTGCCCACCAGATCGAACAGGCCCATGGTGGAAAGCAGCCCCGCCGCTGCCACCGGCGCAATGCCATGATCGCCGCAATAGGCAATGAGATGCGTGCCCACGAGGCCGTTCGTCGTCAGCCCGCAGATGAAGAACGTGCCGAACAACAGCCAGAACAGCGGCACCCGCACCGCCCGCGCCAGCACCCTCAGCGCCAGCCCCACCCCGGCCGCCGCGCGGGGCGGCAAGGGCGCATCATCCGGCTCGCCAAAGCGGCGCACGCCGGCATCGGCAGGATGTTCGGGCACAAAGGCCAGCACCAGCGGCACCACCGCCAGGCAAGCCAGCCCCACCGCCTGCGCCACCGGCTGCCAGCGCGCCGGCCCCGACAGCCAGGCCAGCACCGGCAGGAACACCAGCGATCCGGTGGCCGTGCTGGCGGAAAGCAGCCCCATCATCAGCCCCTGGCGCTGCGCAAACCAGCGCCCTACCACCGCTGCTGCCAGCACGCTGGCCACCGCCCCGCTGCCAAGGCCCGAGATCACGCCCCAGCTCAGCAGGTAATGCCAGCTGCGTGTCATGCCCAGGCTGGCCAGCGTGGCCAGCGCCATCAGCATCAGCCCCAGCAGCATCGTGCGACGAATGCCGAAGGAGAGCATCAGCGCCGCGGCAAACGGCCCCACCAGCCCATAGAGGAAAATGCCGATGGCCGAGGTGAGCGACACCTCTGCCCGCGACCAGCCGAAATGGAGCTGCAAGGGCACCATCATCACGCTGGGCGCCGAGCGCACGCCCGCTGCCACCAGCAGCGCCAGGAAGGTGACCGCCGCCACGCCGATCGCCGGATGGCGCCCTGCCCATCTGGCGCCCATGGTCAGGCGTCGGCCGGCTCGGCCCGCAGGTCCACCGCCACCCGGTTGCGGCCCTCGCGCTTGGCCTGATAAAGGCTGGCATCGGCCGCGGTGATCAGCGTGGAGCCATCGCGCTCCATATGGGCCTCCCAGCTGGCGATGCCGAAGGACATGGTGATCGCCCCCAGCGTGCGCCCGCCCTGGTGCACGGTCAGCTCGCTGATCGCCTGGCGCACCACTTCCACGCGCCTTGCCAGCACATCGGCGGTGGAGCCCGGCGCGATGATGGTGAATTCCTCGCCGCCAAAGCGGCAGATCACATCGCCATCGCGGAAGCGGCTGCGCATTTCGGCGGCCACCGCCTGCAGCACGGCATCGCCGGCATCATGGCCGAACTCGTCGTTGAAGCGCTTGAAATGGTCGACATCGCACATGACCAGGCTGAGCGGACCGCCCGAGCGCAGCACCCGCGCGATCTCCAGCGCCAGCGTCTCTTCCATGTAGCGGCGGTTGAACAGGCCGGTCAGCGGATCGCGGATGGTCTGCTCGCGCAGGCCCCGCTGCAGGCGGTGGTTCACCAGCGCCGAGGCGATGTTCTCGGTCAGCACCGTCAGGCGGAAGCGGTTTTCCGCCTCCACCACGCCGCGCAGATAGAGCACGCCGATCACCTCGCCGCCGGCCAGCAGCGGCTCGCAATGATAATGGTCGGTCACATCCACCGCATGGGCGCAGACGATATCGGAGCCCGGCTCGATGACGAAATGGCTCTGCCCGCGCCGCAGCGCCCAGCACTGATCCGGCGGAAAGCCCACCGCTTCCACTTCCAGCCCGCCCCATGCCGCAATCGGCACCAGCAGGTTGCGCGAATTGTTGTGGGCATACAGCACGCCGGGAATATCGGGCAGCACGCGCGGCACGAAAACGCGGATGATCGCGGCCAGTTCCTCGTCGGTGCGGGCGGCCTGCATGCGGTGGGCCATGCCGCCCAGCAGCTCGATCACCTCGCCGCGCTCGCGCAGCACTTCGGCATTGCGGCTCAGTTCCAGATTGGCCAGCCGCAGCCGCTCCTCGCTGTCCACCTGATCGGCCACGGCCGCGGCCAGCTCGCCGGCCATGGCGTTATAACCCACCGCCAGCCGCTCGAACTCGCTGGAGCGCATGGCGGTGTCGATGCGGGCGCTGCGATCGCCCCGGCCCAGCTGCCCCATCACCGCCAGCATCGCTTCCACCGGCTGGCGGATGCGGCCGCTGAGCACAATGCACGCCCCCAGCACCAGCAGCATGGTGACCGGCGTGCCCAGCAGCACCAGCCAGCCGATCGCATCCAGCCGATAGGTGGCGGTGGCCATGCGGGTGCCGGCCAGGGCCCGCTCCTCCTCCACCAGATCGCCCACGCGGGCATCGACCAGCACCATCAGATATCGCCCGCGCCCGCTGGCGATATTGGCCTGGGCGCCGGCAAAATCGCCCTTGCGGGCCAGCCCCGCCGATTGCTGCAGGCTGGCGGCGCGATCATCGATCAGCGCGCGGATCTGCCGGGCGCGGCTGTTTTGCGAGGGGTTATCCTGTGTCAGCTGAACGATGCCGGCGGCGCCCTGGCGGGCCGCGGCGATCTCGGCGTCGGCCGTTTCGGCAAACACCGGATCATGGGTGAGCACAAAGCCGCGCAGGCCCGATTCGGCCGCGCGCAGATGATCGAGCGAGCGGTTCGCCGTTTTCAGCACTTCGGAGGAATGGGCCACCCAGCCCAGGCTCTCGCGCATCTGCGCCGACTGGTCGAGCAGCAGGCCGGCAAACAGCACCAGCACGCCGCATAACACAGCGCACAGCACAAAGATCCGACGGGACAATGATCCGGCCAAGGCAAATCCCCAAAATCGCCTGCCGGGGCTATGCCCAAAGCGCTGGCGATGCAATGGAAAAGGAAATGCCCCGCGCGATGCCCCGGCCCTGCGCCAACGGCGCCCCCGGGGCCGCCTACCGGCCGCAAGCGGGGCGGACGGCGGGTTTTCCGGGCATTGTCATCAATCTGTGCCTTTGCGTCAATTTTATGTCATGTGCAGCGGGTACAGGCGGGGTTCTGTCATGTCCCTGTCGCAGTCGGAGCGCGCGATGAACGCCACATCCCGGGAAACGCCCCATTTCGATGTGGCCCGCGCCGCGCAGGTGGCCGAGGCCTATGCCGGCTCGATCGATCCGATCTTCTCGCTGGGCACCCAGCCGCTGGATGGCCCCGGCGCCGATGTCGGGCTGGATGCCTATCATGCCGGCGCCATGCTGATCGGCCGGGCGCACATGCACGGCGCCCGCTTCGATTATGCGCGCGACCGGGCCAAGATCGCCCGCACCGGGCTCGACATGATCCTCGTGCAGATCATCACCGCCGGCAGCGATGTGCGCTTCCATGGCGATGAGGTGCAGGTCACCCGCCCGGGCGACATCTGCATCGACGATCTCACCCGCCCCTTCGCCACCCGCGCCACGGATTGCGAGAACATCAACATCATCCTGCCGCGCGCCGCGCTGGGGCTGGATGCGCTGCAGCTTGACCGCATCCACGGCCTCAGCTTTGCCGCCGACAGCCTGGCCGCCCGGCTGGTGAGCGCGCAGGCCAACGCCCTGCTCGACCGGTTCGACAGCTGCTCGCCCGGGGAAGCGGCGGCCGCCGCCCGCGCCACCGGCCTGATGATCGGCGGCCTGGCCGCCCCGCTGGCCAACCAGCGCGAGGCCGAAGAAGCCATCTCGGTGGCCGTGCTGCACCGGGTGCAGCGCTATATCCAGGCCCATCTCGCCCGGCCAGACCTGACCCCCGATGGCATCGCGCGGGCGGTCGGCCTCTCGCGCGCCAGCCTCTATCGCATCTTCTCGCCCATCGGCGGCGTGCGCGAATATATCCGCCAGCAGCGGCTGGGCCGCGTCTTTGCCGATCTGCGCAACCCCCGGCTGCGCGCCCGCTCGATTGCCGAAATGGCCTATGGCTGGGGCTTTGCCGACTGGTCGTCGTTCTCACGCGCATTCAAGGCGCAATTCGCCGTGACGCCAAGCGAGGTGCGCGGCCTGGCCGGCGTGCTGGCCCCGGCTGACAGCGCGGGCATCGTGCTGCCGCAATGGCTGCGGGAGATGGAAGCGGGCGAGATCGGCCCGGCCATGGCCTGAGGCATGATGGCTTAAGGCGCCGTCAGCCCGCGCTGCCCTGGGGCGCCTGCTGGCCCTGCAATTGCAGCACATAGCGGCGCAGCAGCCACATGCAGCGTTCGAAGATGGTGGTGGCGATGAAGGCGCGCTGCTGGGCATCGGGCGGCAGGGCGCTGCCCTGCATGCGGCGGCGGATGCCATCCATCAGCTCTGACCGGTCATGCGTCAGCGCGCGCAGCAATTCCAGGTCCTCGGCATCGGCGCTGCTGCCCACATCGGCCAGCGTTTCCAGCACCATGTGCAGGCTTTCCACCAGGCTGTGCATCAGCGAGAGCACGCCGCGATCATCCGCCCCGCCCACGCTTTCATGCAGCTCGAACAGCGAGTTCTGCAAGGCGGCGATCAGCTCGTTGCGATCGCGCAGGCGCATCACCTGCTCGCGCACCTCGCGGTCGTCATAGCTGTCGGCCAGCGCCGCCAGGAACATGTTGCATTCCCGCGTGACAGAGCCATCCGCCTCCAGCCGCGCGGCCACCGGCAGCAGCCCCGCGCCGCCCTCCTCGCGCAGGGCCGCCAGATAATCGGGCAGGCTGCCCAGCAGGCGCGCCTGCTCCCTTTCGGCCACCAGAATGGCCGTGCCCGCATCGGCCAGCGCATCTTCCGACAGATAATGCGGGCGGCCCAGCACTTCCTCGACCGACGGCGGCGAAAGCGCGTCGATCCGCCGGGCAATCGGCCCTTCCACCAGCGCCATGCAGGCCGTGGAGGCCAGCTGCAGCGCCAGATAGACCCCCGCCAGCTCGCCCGAGCGCGACAGATGGAGGAAGCCGAAGGCAGGCGCGATGATCCGCCCGCCCGCCAGCCAATCGGCCAGGAACAGCCCCAGCAGGCCCGCCACCCCCACCGCCTTCAGCGCCAGTTGATAGAGCACCAGCTGGCGCGCGCTGCCCTTCAGCTTGCCCGCCAGCGGCAGCGCCGACAGGCCCGAGCCCAGCCCCGCCCCCATCACCACCATCGCCCCCGACAGGAACGGCAGCAGCCCCGCGCCCGCCATCGCCATCGCCAGCACCGCCACCGTGGTGGACGACTGGATGACCATCGCCACCGCCGCCCCGACGAGGAAGCTGAGCACCCAGAAGCGCCCGGAATAGGCCATCGCCACATGCAGCAGGCTGCTGTCGCGCAGGCCATGGGCGGCGGTCTTGATGAAATCGACGCCGAGGAACAACAGCCCCACCCCCAGCAACGCATTGACGACATGACGGTGCCGGCTCGACTGATCGAGCCCCAGGTAATAGGCCGCCCCCGTCATGCCCAGCAGGGTGAGGATCGCCAGATGCATGTTGAGCGCGGCGATCAGCACCAGCATCGATGTGCCCAGATTGGCCCAGCTGACCACCGGAAAAGCCCGCCGCTTCTCGATCGTGCCGGCCGACACCAGCGCCACCAGCACATAGGTGACGGCATTGACGCTTTGCATGATCGCGCCCGCCAGCAGGCCAAACACCGCCGTGGAAACCGGCCCTGCCACCGCCCGCGTGATCAGCTGGCGCAGCTTGCGCCCGGCCATCTGCTTGAGATTGCTGCCGATCAGGCGGATGCCGATGAAAAACAGGCCAAGACCGGCAAACAGGCTGGCGAAAATATCCATGGCGGGCCAATGCTCGAAAGTCAGGGACTGAAAAGGCCGGCCAGCCACAGGCCAGCCGCTTGCCGCGCCTCCTAAACAGGTTTGGCGCCCGCTTTCCACATCGAAATGAAAAGCCTGCGCAAAGGTGCCCGCCCGCGCATGGCAGGGCGTATCATTCCTGTTGCATTACGTCTCATTGCGGCAAAGCTTCAAAATCAATAGTCTGGAATATAAAAGAATTTCAGAAGTGTGGAAATTCATGCCCGCTCTGCCGGTTTGACGCCGGTTGGCCCGGCGCATTAACGAGGCGCCACTTCCTCTCAGACAATCGAGCGAGCCATGACCTCCTTGCCTGTGCCCGGCAGCGCCCGGCCCGATGCCGCCCATAAGGGCAATTCCGCAGGGGCCCTGGCCCGCCGGCCCGCATCTGCCCGGCCCGCATCCGCCAAGCTGGCCAGCCTGGCCCTGCTGGCCAGCGCCGGGGCGCCTGTGGCCCTGCACGCGCAGGAGATCGCCAGCCCGGCCCCCGCCGATGCCCCGCTGCCAGCAGATGCTTCGCTGCCAGCAGATTCAGGGCCCGCCGCCAGCCCCGGCGAGGCCCATGGGCTGAAGGCGCTGCGCCTCTCCGGCTTTGCCACGCTGGGCTTCACCTATAACGACAACAGCCATGCCGGGGTGATCACCTCCTATGCCCAGGCGCACCCGGCCAACAGCGGCTTTTCCGCCGATCTCGATTCGGTCGTTGGCGTGCAGGCGGTGTGGACCCCGCTGAAAGGCACCTCGATCACCGTGCAGCTGGTGGCCCGCCCCGACAATGGCATGAAGCCGGCCGTGCGCATGGCCTATCTGCGCCACGAGCTCACGCCTTCGCTGGCGGTGCGCGGCGGGCGCATCCGCAGCCCGCTCTATTTCGATTCCGACGTGTCGGAAGTGGGCTATGCCTATCTCACCGCCCGCCCGCCGATCCCGCTCTACACCATCGTCAACAGTGTCGACACGCTGGATGGCGGCGATGTGCAATGGCGCCACAGCTGGCATGATGTGGCCGTGCTGCTGCAGGCCTATTACGGCAACAGCCAGTATCGCCACCATTTCTACAACGACGGCTTTGCCGCCCATGCCAAGCTCACCGGCATCAAGGGGGGCGCTGTCAGCCTGATCCTGCCGTGGATCACCCTGCGGGCCTCGCGCACCTGGATTTCCAGCTACACCATGCGCGGCGGCGCGATCGACACGCTGGATGCCGGGCTGGAAACGCTGGCCACGCAGATGAACGCGGCCGCCGCCAACCCCTATCTGCCGGCCGGCTATGGCGCGGCGCTGGGGGCGCAGGCCTCGGCCATCTCGGCGCTGATGTATCCGTTCGACAACCATCCCATCTATACCAGCGTCGGCTTCGATGCCTCGTTCAACAAGCTGAGGGTGCTGGGCGAATGGGCCGAGCTGGATTCGCGCTCGCGCATGGTGGGGCGCTATCAGGGCTATCAGGTCACGGTGGGCTATGCACTGGGCAATGTCACGCCCTATGCCACCTATGCGCGCCAGCGGCGGCTGGGCCCGGCGCTGGATACCAGCGCGCTGAACGCCACCGGCCTTAGCGAACAGCTGGATGCCGGGCTGGCGCAGATGCAGCAGGCGCTGGCACTGGCGGGCAGCTATGCCAACCTGTCGGGCAGTTCGCTCAGCCTTGGCGCGCGCTGGGATGTGCGCGAACATGTGGCGATCAAGGCGCAATACGACCGGCTGGAAACGCCGGCCAGCACCATTCCGGGCACCTTTGCCGTCAGCGCGCTGCCCATTCGCAACCGGGCGAACCTGGCCACCGTCAACCTCAATCTCGTCTTCTAGGAGCGCCTTGCTGTGAAGACCCCCGCCGCCCTCATGGCCGCCCTGATCGCCGCGATGGCGTTGCCCGGCGCCGCCCACGCACAAGACAGCGTGGTGGTGATCGCCAACAAATCCGTGCCGCTCGACCGGCTGGACAACCAGCGCGCCACCCAGATCTTCCTCAAGCAGATCCAGACCTGGCCCGATGGCAAGCCGATCGCCCCTGTGGACCTGAAGGAAGGCGCCCCCTTGCGCGCCGAATTCTACGCCAAGGTGACAGGGCGCAGCGCCGGCCAGGTGCGCGCCTATTGGGCCCGGCAGGAATTCACCGGCATGGGCTTTCCGCCCCGGCAGGTGGCCAGCCCGGCCGATGTCACCCGCTTTGTGCAGGCAACGCCGGGGGCGGTGGGCTATGTCAACCGCAAGGCGGCCGATGGCTCGGTCAAGACCTTGCTGAACGTCAGCCGTTGAGCACTGCCGCGCCTGGCGCAGAAGCGCGGCAGGGCGCCGGCAGTGGCCTGTTCGCGCCCACCGTGTGGCTGTCGGCAAGGCTGAGCTTTTCGCGCAAATACATGGTGATCGGCCTGCTGGTGATGATCGCCCTGGCAGCGCTGAGCACGCCGCTGCTGCTGCAGATCAACCGCCAGATCGAAACCGCCGCGCGTGAACGGGTGGGGCTGGGCCATGTGGCGGCGCAAACCGATCTGCTGGCAGGGCTGGTGCGCCGGCGCAGCGCGCTGCTGGGCAATGACCGCCTGCCCGATCCCGCAGCGCTCGACAGGGCTGTGCGCCAAGCCGTGCGGATCGGCCGGGCCGACGGGCTGGAGGCCGATGCCGCCCGGCTGGAGCAGGGCTGGCAGGCGAGCCAGGGCGAACTGGGCGAGCCGCAGGTTCGCTTTGCCGCCGCCACCGGGGCGATCAACGCCGCCCTCGCCCTCATCCGCGACGAAGCGCGGCTCTATCGGCTGAATGTCGATCCCGATCTCGATGCGGCGCTGGAAATGCTCAGCCTGCGCCTGCCGCTGGTGCTCGATATCATCGGCAAGCAGCGCGATGCGCTGGCCATCCGCCAGGCCGACATCACCTCCTATGCGCTGAGCGCGCAAGTGGCGCTGACCGAATCGGCCCCCGTGCTGCGCGCCGGCGTGAACCAGCTGGTGGCCGCCGGCGCCGACCCTGCGCTGGGGCCGCAGCTTAGCCGCCTGCTGGCCGATATCGCCCGCCAGCAGGACAGTGTCGATCGCAGCGTGGGGGCCGCAGCCAACCGCGAGGAACTGCAGCAGATCGCCCAGGGCAACATCGCCAGCGCGCAAGGCCTGCTGGCCAAGGCCGCCAGCGCGGTGGACAGCCGGCTGCGCCAGCGCATCGAGGCCCTCTCGCGTGAGCGGGCGGTGATCCTCGCGCTGATCCTGGGCGAGCTGGGCGTGGTGTTCTACCTGTTCGCCGGCATCTATATCTCCACCCTGCAATCGCTGAAGCGCCTGTCGCATGGCACACGGGCCTTCTGCAGCGGCCGCATGGATGCCCGCATCCAGATCGACACCCATGACGAGCTGGTGCTGATCGCCCGCAATTTCAACACGATGGCCAGCGAGGTGGAGCGCCTGCTGGGGGTTATCCAGCAGCAGAACGAAAGCCGCCAGGCAGAGCTGGAAAGCGAAGTGCGGCTGCGCACCGCCGAACTGGCCGAGCGCAACCGCGAATTGCAGCGCGCCGGCAAGCGCGTGGCCGAAGAGCTGGATCTGGCCCGCAGCATGCAAAAGGCGATCCTGCCGCAAACCTTCCCCGACGAGGCCGGCTGGGGCGTGCATGCCGCCATGCACCCCGCGCGCGAGCTGGGCGGCGATTTCTACGATTGCGTGCCGCTGCCGGGGGGCCGCTATGGCGTGCTGGTGGCCGATGTGGCGGGCAAGGGCGTGGGGGCGGCCTTCTTCATGGCGGTGGCGCGCACGGTGCTGCTGGATCTGGCGCTGTCGGGCCTGTCGCCCGAGGCGGTGCTGGCCCGCGCCAACGACCTGCTGTGCGAGCGCAATCCGGTCGAGCTGTTCGTCACCACCTGCTATGCGGTGTTCGATCCGGGCGATGGCAGCCTGGTCTATGCCAGCGCCGGCCATCATCCGCCGCTGGTGCGCCGTGCCGATGGCCGGGCCCAGACGCTGGCCTCGGCCAATGAGGTGGCGCTTGGCGTGATGCCGCAGATGGCCTATTCCCTTGCCCGCGCGCAACTGGCGCCAGGGGAGGCCGTGCTGCTCTACACCGATGGCATCACCGAGGCTTTCGATGCGGCCGGCGATCCCTATGGCGATGCGCGCCTGGCCGCCTGGTTCGAGCGCTGCGCGCCCGATGCGCCGGCGGCCGATCTGGTGGCGGGGCTGGTGGCCGATGTGGCGCGCTTTGTCGGCGGGGAGGAAGCCTCCGACGATCTGACATGTCTGGTTCTGTGCCGCAAATCAGGAGAGCTGCCCATGCAGGATCCCCCCAAACCCGCCTCGGTGCCGGCGCTGCCGGTGGAGATCGGGGACAAGCGGCAATTGCTGCACCGGCTGATCGATTCCCGCGTGGAAGAGATTGCCGGCCTTGCCGAGGCGATCGAGGAAGCGCTGCCGGATCGGGCCGATCTCGCCTTTGTCGCCAACCTGTGCCTGGAAGAGCTGATCACCAACACCATCCTGCATGGTTTTGCCGGCCAGCCGGGCCATGCCATAGAAGTGTTCCTCAACCGTTCGGAGGAATGGCTGGAGATCATCCTGAAGGATGATGCCCCCCCCTTCGATCCCTTTGTCGAGGCGCCCGCGCCCGATATCGAGGCCGATCTCGACGGGCGGGCGGTGGGCGGCCTTGGCGTCTATATCGTCAAGACCATGATGGATGCAGCTCATGCCTATTACGATGGCGGCGGCAATTTGATCGTGCTGCTCAAGGCGCTACAACAGCCCGAATCGCCCACCCAATAGCCCCTTCACCTGCACACCGGGAATTGCCATGAGCTTCGAGGCCCAACTGAACGTCGAACATGCCATCAACTGGCTCAGCCTCAGTGGCCGGCTCGACAGTGCCACGGCCAATGATCTGGAGCAGGTGCTGCTGCCGCTGTTCGCCGCGCCCGCGCCCACCGTGCTGGTGGATTTTGCCGGGCTGGGCTATATTTCCAGCGCCGGCCTCAGGGTGGTGCTGATGGCGGCCAAGCGGGCCAAGCAGGCCGGTGGGCGGCTGATGCTGTGCGGCCTTTCCAGCGCCGTGCGCGAAGTGTTCGAGATCAGCGGCTTCCTCAAGATCCTCGAAGTGAGCGACAGCCGCGCCGAGGCCGAGCGCCTGCTGCTGGCCTGAGGCATCAGCCCCCGCGCCAGCGCGGAAAGGCCAGTTCCAGCGCAAAGCCCCGATCGGCCGGCAGCAGGGTGCAGGCCGCCCCATGCATATCGGCAATCGCTGCCACCAGCGACAGGCCCAGCCCGGTGCCCGGCAGCCCCTTGCTGGCAGCGCAGCGATAGAAGCGGCGGAAGATCCGCGCATGATCGGCCGGATCCACCCCCGGCCCGTCATCGCTGACCGTTGCGCACACCCTGTCGCCCCGCGCCGCCAGCGCGATGTGGATGGCCGTGCCCACAGGCGTGTGGACGATGGCATTCTCGACCAGGTTGATGAACAGCTGGGTGAGCAATTCGGCATCGCCTTCCACCCACAGGCCCGCCGCCAGGCTGGCGCCCAGCCGGTGGCCGGCATCCTCGGCCACCGGCGCATAGGTCTCGACAATGCGCGCCAGTTCCTCCGACAGGTCCACCGGCTGAAACCGGCCGCGCCCCATGCCGCCCTCGATCATGCCGATCCGCAGCAGGGCCTGGAAGGTGGAAAGCAGGCCCTCCACCTCGCCGATGGCCAGCTCCACCCCCGCATCGGCATCGAGCCGCGCGTTCAGGCTTTCCAGCCGCTGGTGCAGGCGAGTGAGCGGCGTGCGCAGATCATGGGCAATCGCCGTGGAAACCTGGCGCAACCCCTCCATCGCCGCATCCTGGCGCTCCAGCATGTGGTTGAGGTTGCGGGTCAGCGTGTCGAATTCGGGCGCCAGGCCAATGGCGGGCAGGCGCTCGGCGCCATTGCCGGCAACGATCCGCTCCACCTGCCGGTTCACCCCATCCAGCCGGCGCAGAAACAGCCGCCCCACGCCATAGCCGCCAAACAGCGCGCACAGGCTGATCGCCACCGCGCCCAGCAGCGTGTAGCGCGCGAGGCGATGGCGCAGGTTCTCGATATCGAAGAAATCGGTGGCCACCACCAGCAGCTGGCCATCGCCGATGCGCATGCCGAACTGGCGCATGGCCACAGGGCCGCTGTCGGGCTCGGCCAGGGTGATGGTGGCCGCGCCCGGGCGGCCCAGCCCGGCCGGAATGTCGCCAAACAGGCGGCGGCCCTGAGCATCCTGCAGCAGGTAATGGAAGGGCTGCTCACGCGTGCTGGCGCTGTGGCGTTGCAGCGCGTTGAGCAGCCCTTCCCTGCCGGTCTGCGCATATTCGCCGGCCAGCACCCGCGCCTCGGCGTGCAGCATGGCCTCTGTCGCCTCCTGGCCATAGGCGGCCACCTGCCGATCCATCATCCACAGCAGGCCCAGCGAGCTGAGCGCGAACACCAGCGCCAGCGCCAGCGCAAAGCGGAACGCCCCGCTGCGCAGGGCCGACAACGGTGTGGCTTCAATGCTCATGCCTTACTGCTCATGGAAACGATAACCCGCGCCGCGCAGTGTCTGGATCGGATCGGGCCGGCCGGTTTCGCACAATTTGGCGCGCAGGCGGCTCATGTGGCTTTCGATGATATTGGTGCGCGTGTCGAAATGATAGGACCAGACATTCTCCAGCAGCATGCTACGGGTGACCACCTGGCCTGCATGCAGCATCAGATATTCCAGCAGCTTGTATTCCTGCGCCTGCAGCCGCAAGGCTTGGCCGCCGCGCGTTACGCTGCGCTTCAGCCGGTCGATCTCGATATCGCCGATGCACAGGGCCGAAGGCACATCGGCCAGCGGCACGCGGCGCCCCAGCGCATGCACCCGCGCCAGAAACTCGCGCGCGGCAAAGGGCTTGGCCAGATAATCATCGCCGCCGGCATCCAGCCCATCCACCCTGTCGTCCACCCCGGTCATCGCGGTCAGGAACAGGGCGGGCGCGCGCACGCCCATCGCCCGCAAGGCCTTGAGCGCGGCCAGCCCATCGATCCCTTCGACCATGCGATCGAGGATCAGCACGCCATAATCCTGCGTGGAGGCGAGATAGATCGCATCCTGCCCGGCGCGGCAGGTGTCAACCGTGTGGCCGGCCTCGCCCAGCACCCGCACCAGATGCTCCGAGAGGACGGCATCATCTTCCAGCAAAAGAATTTTCATCGCTGAACCGCCTCTCTGTCGCCAACCTGCGGATCGGCCGCCCGGCCGCCGGCCAAAATATGCCGATAGGCCGGGGCAAGGCAAAATGCCAAGTTGGCAAATTGTTATGTTTGCCCAATCCTGCGGTCATGCCGGCCCGGCTAGAGGCAGGCGCATGCCTGTGTTCATGCCTTGCCTGCCCGCCCGCCTGCCCGCCCCCCGCTTGCCTGTTCCCTCTGGCGCCCCGGCTGCCCGGAAAGGGCGGTGGCTGGCGGCGGCCGGCTGCGCGCTGCTGGCGGGCTGTGCCCATTATGCGCCACTGCCGCTGCCCGCCCGCCCCGCCCTGGCGCCCGGCGTGGCGGCCCTTGCGCAACCGCCGGCAAGCGAAAGGCCGCTTGGCATCGCCGAGGTGGCCGCGCTGGCGCTGGCCAACAACCCCGATCTCAAGGCGGTGCGCCTGCGCGATGCGGTGGCCCGCGGCCAGACCCGGCAGGCCGGCCTGCTGCCCAACCCGCAAGTGACAGGCGCCTTCCTGCCGCTGCTCTCCGGGGTGGGCACGGTGTCGGCGTGGAATGCCGGCCTCGCCCAGAACCTGCGCGCCATCGTCACCTATCGCGCCCATCTGCGCGCCGCGCAGGACAGCCAGCAGCAGGTGGCGGCCGATATCGTCTGGCAGGAATGGCAGGTGGCGGGGCAGGCCCGGCAGCTGGCGGCAGACATCATCATGGGCGAGCAGGCCCGCCCGGCCTATGCCGAAACGCTGGCCCTGCTGGCAGACCGCAACGCCCGGCTGGAACAGGCGATGGCGCAGGGCCAGGCCACGCTGGCGCAGCTGGCGCCCGACCGCGCCGCCCTGCAGGCCGCCCGCGCCGCGCTCGACGCGCAGGACCAGCGCCAGCTGGCCCTGCGCCAGCAGCTGAACGCCCTGCTGGGCCTGCGCCCCGATGCCCCGCTGCCGCTGGTGGCAGAGCCGGACCTGCCCCCCTTCGCGCCTGCCGCCCTGCGCGCGGGGCTCGCCAGCCTGCCCGATCGCCGGCCCGATCTCATCGCCCTGCGCTGCGGCTATGCCGCGGCCGACGAAGGCGTGCGCGAGGCCATCCGCGCGCAATTTCCCGACCTCGTGCTGGGCGGCGGCATCGCCAGCGACAATTCCAAAGTCATCAGCGGCGGGCCCAATGCCGCGCTGGGCCTGCCGGTGTTCGATCGCAACCAGGGCCA
>DASRYE010000215.1:0-2709 GCA_035653915.1 Novosphingobium sp.
CCACCGCGAGGGCCGCCGAACCCGCACCTGGATCCTCGATCCGGCCGAGATCGCCCAGCTGACCGCCCGGCTGGAAGAGGAAGGCTGACGGCCGGCCGGGCGCCTCCTGTCTTGCCCCGGCAACAATCCTGCGCTCTCTTCGCGGCCATGAAACGCCTGCTTTTCTGCCTTGCCCTCGCCCTGCCGCTGTCGGCCACGGCCGGCAATCTGCCGCCCCGTGCCGGCGCCCAGCCCAGCGCTGCCCATGCGGGCGCCGCCGCCGTGCTGGGCGCGCACCGGGCAGAAGCTGAGGCGCCCGTCGATATCGGCCTTATCGCCCTCAACGATTTTCACGGCCACCTGCTGCCGCCCCATGCCGCGATGATGGCGCCCGATGGCAGGGGCGGCGCGGTGGCGGTGCCGGCAGGGGGCGCGGCCTGGCTGGCCAGCGCGGTGGATGCCGCCCGCGCGCGCCATCCCCATGCCCTCACCCTGTCGGCCGGCGATATCCTCTCGGCCAGCCCGTCGGAATCGGCGCTGTTCCTCGATGAACCGGCGATCGGCGTGATGAACCGCATCGGGCTGGATTATAACGCTGTCGGCAACCACGAGTTCGATCGCGGCCGGGCCGAGCTGCTGCGCATCGCCCATGGCGGCTGCGAGCAGACCACCTTGCGCAAGCCCTGCGCGCTGGAACCCTATGCCGGCGCCCGCTTCCCCTTCCTCGCCGCCAACACGCTGACGGAGGATGGCACGCCGCTGTTCCCCGCCACCGCCCTCCGCAGCTTTGGCAAGGGCGCGCGGCGCGTGCGGGTGGGGATCATCGGCCTCACCCTGCGCGGCACCGGCGCGCTGTCCTCGCCCGAGGGGCACAAGGGCCTGCGCTGGGCCGACGAGGCCGACACCGCCAATGCGCTGGTGCCGCAGCTGAAGGCCGAGGGCGCCGATGTGGTGGTGGTGCTGATCCACCAGGGCGGGCGGACAGACAGCGCCCAGCCCGATCCCAATGGCTGCAGCGGCTTTCATGGCGGACTGAAGGAGATCCTCGACCGGCTCGATCCGCGCGTCGATCTGGTTATCTCCGGCCACACGCATTGGGCCTATGTCTGCCATTATCCGGTGGCCGGGGGCGCGCACAGCCTGCTGGTCACCAGCGCGGGCCTGTGGGGCGAGGCGATCACCGAGATCGACCTCAAGGTGGATCCGGCCCGCCACCTGTTGCTTTCGGCCGAGGCGCGCAACATCATCGTCCAGTCAGACGGCTATGGGGGCCCGCGGGGTGCGGCCAACACGCCGCTCTATCCGCGCTTTGCCCCCCGCGCCGATATCGCCGCCTATGTGCAGCGCTATGCCGATGCGGCGCAGAAGCTGGCGGGCCAGCAGGTGGGCTGGCTGGCGGGCCCGGCGGAAAAGACCGAGGGCGCGCTTGGCAGCACCGGCGGGCCGCTGGGCCGGCTGATCGCCGATGCCCAGCTGGCCGCCACCCGGCCTGCCGGCGCCGAGATCTCTTTCATGAACCCCTTTGGCGTGCGCGCCTCGCTGCTGCCGGCGGGCGATAGGGCAGTCAACTGGGGGCAGCTGTTTGCCGTGCAGCCCTTCGGCAATGATCTGGTCACCCTCACGCTCACCGGCGCCGAGATCCGCGCCCTGCTCGAACAGGGCTTTGGGGCCAGTGGGCCGGAACAGGCGCTCACCCCCTCGGCCGGCTTTGCCTATGGCTATGATCGCACCCGGCCGCCGGGCAGCCGCATCGTCTGGGCCACGCTGGATGGGCGCCCGCTGGAGGCAGCGCGGCCCTATCGCGTCACCGTCAGCAGCTTCCTGGCCGATGGCGGGGACAGTTTCAGCCTGTTCACCCAAGGGCGCAACCGCACCATCGGCGCCAATGATCTGGCCGCGCTGGAA
The DNA here is from genome assembly GCA_035653915.1 of Novosphingobium sp. Classification (GTDB taxonomy): domain Bacteria; phylum Pseudomonadota; class Alphaproteobacteria; order Sphingomonadales; family Sphingomonadaceae; genus Novosphingobium. Next base: position 1,885 of record DASRYE010000215.1, read on the forward strand.
AGCTGGCTGCAGGCCCGGCCCCCCCGCGCCCTGCCCACCGACCCGCGCGACACAGACCTGGCCCCCGCCACGCGCGGCAACCCCACGCCCAGCCCGCCCGGCCATCACTACTGAGGCCACCACTACTGAGGCGGTTACGCCGGGAAGCCGGCGCCCTCTGGCCAAGCCGGCGATTCCAGCGCCAGCACCTGGAAGAGCGTGCCCATTTCCGCTGCATCCACCAGCCGGTGGAAGGCGCGGGCCACCTCTTGCGTGCGGGCCGGCGTGGCGCGGGCCAGCGCCTCGGCCCGGGCGCCCATGCCCAGCGCCTGCAGGAAAGCCCCCTGCCCTTGCGGCCCGCGCACCCGCGCGCCAGCCCGGCGGGCCACCGCCGCCGTCGTGGCGAAATCGACCAGGCAGGTCAGGTCCGCCTCGCCCGGATCGGCGAAGGGATCCGCCCTCGCATGCGCCTTCAGCGCCTGCAGGGTGGAAAGCGCCTCTGCCTGCGCATAGCCATAATCGACGATCAGCCCCGCCCCGCCCTGCGCGGCCAGCCGGTGGGCCAGCTCGTCGGTGATGGCGGCAGCGGCGGGGCAAGCCTCCACAATGGCGCCCGGCGCTGCCGCGCGCAGCCCCTCGGGCACGGCGGCATCCATCGGCAATCGCCCCGCCACCGGCAGGAAGCGCGCGCCATCATGGGCCACCAGTCGCTCGCGCCAGCCATGGGGGGTCTGCACCATCTGGCGCACCGGCAGCGCATCGAGAAATTCATTGGCCAGCACCAGCAGCGGCCGATCCTGCGGCAGGGTGGAAAGATCATCATGCCAATGCGCGCCCGGCACCACA
>DASRYE010000216.1:0-21500 GCA_035653915.1 Novosphingobium sp.
TCCCGGTCTTGAGCGCCACATCGGCGGCATCCTCTATGGCCTGCTGGATACGCCCGCCTGCCCGTTTCAGCCCCCATGCCGACCGGATGCGTTCGATCACCTCATCGATATGCACCGGGCCCTCGATGCTGACCGCCTCCACCAGAAGGGCCGTCAGAATGCCCGTGGGCGTTTCATGCAGATCATCGGTGCGATGGGTCGGCCGGTTCAACACCGCCTCCACATAAAGGTTCTGTGGGGGATCACCCTCCTCCCCATCCACACGCACCAGCCCCATCTCGGTCACATCGTCCCGTTCGATGCTGAAGATATCGACCGGCACGGCGCGCGATGCCCGCTCATGCGGCTCGCCGGCATGCTCGGCCTTCGCCTCCTCGATCCGGGCGATGATCTGCTCAAGCTGCTCATTGGGCCGATGGAACCAGTCGGTGCTCCATACGCGGTGAATGGTCCAGCCATGGCTTTCCAGCACCGATTGCCGCAGGCGGTCCCGGTCACGCGCGGACCGCGCATCGTGATAGGCCGCACCGTCACATTCGATCCCCAGCAGATAGCGGCCCGGACGTTCGGGATCGGACACGGCAAGGTCGATGAAAAAGCCCGCAAGACCGACCTGACGATGCACATGATAACCGCGCGCCTGAAGCGCCTTGGCGACCTGCTCCTCGAACACGCTGTCATGATCGCGCCCGGTGCTCTCGGCCATGGTCATCCGGCCCGTGCGCGCGAAATGCAGGAACAGGCGAAAGGCGAACACACCCTTGCGGCTCTGCGCAAAGTCCGGGTCGATGTCCTCATCGGTCATCGAGGAAAAGACCTCGCAGCGCTGCTTGGCCCGGCTGATCAACACGTTCAGCCGCCGCTCGCCGCCCTCCATGCCCAATGGGCCGAAACGCATCGGCACCCGCCCGCCCGGCGTCGTGGGGCCGTAGCCGACCGAGATGAAGATCACATCCCGCTCATCGCCCTGCACATTCTCAAGGTTCTTGACGAAGAAGGGCTCAGCATAATGCGCCTGGAAAAAAGCCTCCACCTCGGGCGTTGCCGAGCGGCGCAGCAGTTCGAGATGATCCAGAATGGCCCGCCGTTGCGACACGGAGAAAGCCGCAACGCCCAGCGACAGTTCGGGATGATCGCAGGCATGGGCCATGATCGCCCTGGCCACGATCTTCGCTTCGACCTGATTGGTCTTGGTGCTGCCTGAATCGAACAGGCCTTCGGTGATATGGTGGAACCGCAGCCCCATTCCGGCTTCCGCCGTATAGGGGCTGGGCACGATGAACAGCTTGCTCTCGTAAAACTGGCGGTTGCTGACCGCGATCAGCGACTGATGACGACTGCGATAATGCCAGCGTAGCATCCGTTCGGGCAGGCCGCGCGCCGTGAACAGGCCAAGAATGCTCTCGATATCGGCCACCTGCGCGCCGCCATCGTCATCGTCGCCATCCGCGCCATTGCCCGTCACCTTCGAGAAAAAGGCCGTTGGCGGCAACTGCTTGGGATCGCCGACCACGACGACCTGTCTGGCCCGCGCCACCGCGCCCAGCGCATCGACGGGCTGGATCTGGCTGGCCTCATCCATGACCAGCAAATCGAATTCGAAAGCCCCGGGCGCCAGAAACTGCGCAACAGACAGGGGGCTCATCATGAAGACGGGCTTCAATGCCTGCACCGCCGGCCCGGCCCGTTCCATCAGCCTGCGGATCGGCATATGGCCGCGCTTGCGCTCCATCTCCGTCTTCAGCGTGCCCAGCGGGCCGACCGGCGGACCGCCGTTGCGCGGGGGAATACGCTGGTGGTGGGCCCGCACGACCTCCAGGCTGGCCGCCACGATCCGCTGACGGTCCAGATCGGCAAACTCGCGCGCCAGACGGCCATGCAATGTGCCGTCGAACCGGCCAAGCTCGGGATGCTCGCGCAACTGGTCCTGATGGATCGCCTCGAAATAGGCCATTTCAAACGCCGGGATGACGGCCCCGGGCGCCAGCCGTCCGCCCTCCAGCCGCGCGACCACATCGCCGCAGCCCAGCGCCCGCGCGCGATCCGCGCGATCCCGATAGGCCACCCAGCGCGACAGATCCTCGCCGCCCGCCGCCCATTCCGCCAGCCTCTGGCGCAAATGGGCACAGGGCGCCGCCGCCACGCTCGAAAAGCCGAGCACCACATAGGTTTCGCACGAAAGCTCGCCCAGCAGCCCGCCGATATCGGCGACAAGCGCATCGCCATCCCGTTCCAGCGCATCGGCACTCGGCACCAGCGCCTGTCGATGCGCGATCCGGCTGGCCAGCAGGCGGATGTCACGATGGCTCTCGATCCAGTCCGCCATGACGCGCAACTCGCCCCAATCCGACGTGCCCCCCTGCCACATGGTATCGAACGCCGCCTGACCAAGGTCGTCGTCCCGCATGAGGCTGGCGGAACAGCGCTGTCCTTCGGCAAGATCATCGAGCGTCCGAAGGCGAAGCGACAGATCAGCCGGGACCGTCGCCATGGCGGCAGCACTGGCCTGACCGGCGTCATGAAAACCGGAAACCGCCGCCAGCAAGGCCGCCATATCCGCGCGCTCCGCCGACAAGGCATCGCCGAACATCACCCCTTGCTCGGGCAGATCGCTCCACAGCGCATCGATCACCGGCGACAGTTCGGTCAGCAGGGCCTGCGTGCGGGACAGACGTAAAGTGATGGCATCGCGATCCGGGCGATTGGCCGCCACGATCCGGGGTTCCGCCCCCAGACCTTTAAGAGACCGCACCCATTCGATCAGAGCAAGCAGCGAAGCCGAGGCCGAACGGTCCCCGCGCCAGTCTCCCCCGAAAGCGCTGCGGGCAAAGGCTTCCTCGGCCTCGATCGCGCGCCGCGCCGCCTGCCCTTCGGCCAGGGCATCGAGCTGCCCCAACGTCTCGTCCAGCCCCTGATCCGGATTGGTCAGGACAGTGCGGACCAGCCGGTTGGCATGGCGCCAATCGCCGCTCAAGACCTTGAAAAAGCCGGTGCCATGCGAGGCCAGTGTCGCCCGCGCCGCGCCCAGATCCATCCCCCATGCCGCATCGAGCAGCCTGTCACCGATGGCCGTGCGGGCGCTTTCCAGCCGCTGAACCGCCCCGGCGATATCAGCGGCCCGCTCGACCCCATTGTCCCACAGATCAGCGGCAAAGGCATCCGCGCTGGCCTCTGGCGCAACGACCACGCGGTCGCCCACGCGCAACAGGCGCCTGATGTCGGCCAATGTCGCCGGAGCATCGCGTCCCATGGCTTGCGAAAGCGCATCCGCCTCGGCCCGCAAGCGTGGTATATGCTCCACCAGCACCGACAGGCGCGCGAAAGCCTCAAGCGAAAAACCGGTAGGCAAATGCCCCAGCCGATCCCGCGCCCCGACAAAATCCATGGCCCATGCCGCATCGGGGCAGATCGGTGCCAGTGCCTCGCGCAATGCGGCGTAACGCCTGCCCGTCTCCAGCAGCGCGGCGATCTCCTGCGCCTGCTCTTCCCAAACCGGCGAGCCCAGGGCACGCGACGACAGGCCGGGCGCCGTGCCCACCCGCCGGGCCAGCCCGGTCAGCACACCCACATCCCGCAATCTGGCCACGGCCTCCTGCTCCAGCCGCGCCGCAAGCGCAGCCTGATCCGCATCGAAGCGGTCCAGTCGCTGGCCCAGTGCGGCAAAGCGGCTCACAAACCGCTCCACCTCCATCGGCGAGGCCGAGGCCAGCCGTACCCCGCGCCAGACATGATCGGCAGGCTGGCCGATCACCGCCACCCGTTCGACCAGTTCGGACAGGATGTTATGGCGCTGGTTGAAACCATCGGCCGACCATGTCTGGGGCGCCTCAAGCGCAATATCGTTGGGCTGCTCCCCCGCCAGCCGCAACCGGGCCAGTTGTCCGATCACCTGATAGGGGGTGAGCCCGCTGGCCGCGTGAAGGCTGTGCATGCGCGCGGCATGATCGTTGAGCTGATCGCGCGCCTCGGTCAGGCGGGCATGGAGCGAGCCGGGATCGCCGCCCTTGGGCGCGCCCAGTTCCCATGTCCGGCGCAATTCATCCAGCACGGCGCGCTTGTTCGCCTTGTTGCTGTGCAGTTCCAGACAGGCATCGCCAACGCCCGTGGCATCCAGCCTGCGCTTCACGACCTCGAGCGCCGCCATTTTCTCGGCAACGAACAGGACCGTCTTTCCATCGGCCACGGCGGAAGCAACGATGTTGGCGATCGTCTGGCTCTTGCCCGTTCCCGGCGGCCCCTGGATCACCATGTCGCGGCCACGGCGCACCTCATGCACGGCCAGCGCCTGGCTGCTGTCACTGTCCAGAATATGGAGCATGTCGGCAGGCGGGATGAAGGGATCGATCTTGGCATCCTCGGGGATCATCCCCCCGGCGCCCTGGAACCCGTCGGCCAGCAGGCCGCGCACGAGCGGCCGGTCGCTGATCCGCGCATGATCGGGCCAGTTTGCCGGATCGAGATCGCGATACATCAGGAATTTGGCGAAAGAGAAAAAGCCCAGCGCCATATCGTCATGCAGCACCGCCCAGCCCGTCTTGGCGGCCACCGCCTCGGCGACCTCGTCCATATAGGTCATCGGGTCGAAACCATCGCTCGCCTCGAAAGCGGGCAGGCGGATGCCGTGAACCCGGTCGAGCCAGGCCTCCAGCGACAGGTTGGAAGCAAACTCCTCGGGCCGCGCGCGCAGCTTGAACTTCTCGCCGGCATTGCCACGTTCGAGCGACACCGGGATCAACAGCAAGGGCGCATGGCGGATGTTGGCGGCATTGCCGGGATCGACCCAGCGCAGCATGCCAAGCGTCAGATAGAGGATATTGACGCCCTGCTCCTCCTCCAGCGTGCGCGCGTCGAAATAGAGTTCAAGCAGGCGCTTCTGAAGGCCCTTGGGCGTCAGCCGGGTTTGCAGGCGGGTGTCGGAATGGCGGCTGAAAACACCGCGCTCGTCGGCGACATCATCCTCGGGAAGGGCAAGATCCATGATCTCGTCGGCGTCATCGGTTTCGCCCTCATCCCCGCCGCGCGCGCCCTTTCCGGCAAGGAAGGTAAAGACCTTGCCTTCCCGCACCAGCAGGCGAAAGATCTCGGCGCTTTTCTCGTCGACAATCTCGACGGATCGCGCGTTTTTCCGCGGCAGGTTGAGCAACCGGTTGCGCGCCGAAAGGTCCAGCAATTCCATGCGCGCGCGGTCCAGCTTGTCCGCAATCGGCAGGTTGCTTTGAAAGATCGACGCCGGATCGGCATCAGACTGAGGAATCATAGTCGTGGCCATGGAGCACCCCCTACGGCCATCGTGCTAAGTATATCTTACTAAGTCTAGCGATGAATCATTGACATGACGCTCTGCATCAGGGCGTCAAGTCCCGTCTCCGAAGGCATCGGATGACATCGAGCACATCCGTGTTCGTTCGCAGGGCCGCGACCATATAAACACAAAATGCTTCCGCGTCGGAAAAGACGACGAAAGCCATCAACTGCTCGCCCTTGTGTCGCAAATGCCAGGCCTTGCCGCCCACCGACCACGCCTGCCCAAAAGCGCCGGTGCGAGGATCGCGGAAATGCACCGATGCGTCGCATCCCACACCAAGCGCATTCGAATGAGCGTCGTATCCCCACGGCCCAAGGGCGACATAATTTTCCTCGCCGTTCTTCGATCTGTCCGCAGGCAAGGTCCAGAGACCATCAACTATTTCCGACGCTGGTGCTCCGAACAACTCATTGCTGCGTGCAGCCGTCAGCAGCAGCAGAAAACCCCGCCGATAAACTAGCGGTTCATCGACCAGCGCCCGCATAAGCCAGACGATCTCATCGTCATTGAGAAAACGCTTGTTCGCCTTCGGCCCGGTCGAGAACCAGTTCGAATTGAGCGTCTACGCAGGATGCGCCATCGGCTCGATCCCCGCCATGCGCCCTTCCCGCCCCGCACACCATTTCAGGAAGCGACTCAGTTACCCAGCCATTTTGTTAGCCCGCACCTTTGAAGCCTTGGCCTTGTCATAGACGGAATCCCAGCACTCGTTCTCGCTGAGTTGGTACAAGGAGACGCTACCAAGCCGAGGCTCGATATCGCGGCTGAAGATCACCTCCTTGTCGCAAAGGGTCCTGGGCTTGAGCTTCCTGCGATCACCTCGCCGCATCGCTTCCATGTAAATGGTATGCGCCATGGCGACCGCAAGCACCTCTTGAACCTCCTTGACCCGCAGAGCCGCCCTGGGATCCTCCCCTCGCTCAATTACCTCATTGAGCTTTGCAGCCCAATTCCGGGCCTCGGAAATCGGATAGGCGGGAAGGTCCCCAGCGTCATGCTGACAATCGCCCCGGAACGCGCCACCCGGCGCCGAAATAATCAGGTTTTTCCGCCGGAAGCCGAAACGCTGACACAAAGTCCCGGCACAAGCGGATCTGCCAGTCGGCCTGCGATGAGCCCATCAAGGCTCGAAGGGCTGAAGTTCCGGGTGCTTCCCATGATGACCTCGACACATGCGAGGCGATAAAACGATGACACAAATCATGACACAAGAGGTGTCCAAACAGATCGAAATCTAGCGAAATCTGACCAGATCGACATCTGGAAATTCGGTCTGATCTGGAACCCTCTATCACCCCGTAAACAGCGGAAATCCGCTAAAAATGCAAGGTTTGGAAAAGGTTGCATCATGGTAGCGGAGGAGGGACTCGAACCCCCGACACGCGGATTATGATTCCGCTGCTCTAACCTGCTGAGCTACTCCGCCATACCATTCCGGCGTCTCCGAAGAGGCCTTCCTGCGCTGGGCAGGCCGCGCTCTTAGGAGCATGCGGGAAGGTGGTCAACGGGAAAAATGAGAAAATTTCGAAGAATGTGCAAAGCGCCCGAACCACAGCGCCACCCCGCCCCGCCTACAGTTCGCCCCGCGCCCGGCGGATGGCAAACCAGCGCGCCACATTGCGGTTATGCTCGTCCAGCGTGGTGGCAAACACATGGCCGCCGCTGCCATCGGCCACCATATAGAGCACTTCCGTCTTGGCCGGGTGCAGCACCGCATGGATGCTGGCGCGGCCGGGATTGGTGATCGGCCCATCGGGCAGGCCGGCCATGGCATAGGTGTTATAGCCGTTCACCGCGTGGATCTCGCTTTCGCGGATGCGCCGGCCCAGCGGCTTGCCCTTGGTGATGGGATAGATGATGGTCGGGTCTGCCTGCAGCATGATCCCCTTCTTCAGCCGGTTCTCATAGAGGCCGGCCACCATCGCCCGCTCCTCGCTCTTGCCGGTCTCCTTCTCGACGATGGAGGCCAGCGTCAGCGCTTCGGCCGGGGTCTTCACCGGCAGGTCGGGCGCGCGGGCGGCCCATTCCTCGGCCAGCGCCTTGGTCATCGCCGCCTGCATGCGGCCCACCACTTCGGCGCGGCTTTCGCCCCGGGCAAAATCATAGGTTTCAGGCAGGATGCTGCCTTCTGCCGGCAGCGGCGCGGGGCCGGCCAGCATCGTCTCGCTCAACAGCTTTTCCTGCACCATCACGCTGGGCAGGCCTTCGGGCACGGTGACGAAGCGGCGCAGCGCATTGTCGCCGGTGATGATCGCCAGCACCTGCGATTCGCTGGCGCCCGCCGGCAGCAGGAACTCACCCGCCTTCAGCTTGCGGCCCATCGCCAGCAGCTTGGCATGCCAGCGAAAGTTGAACGCCGAGCGCACCACCCCGCCCTTTTCCAGCCGCATGGCAACGCTGGCAAGGCTGGCGCCATCGGGCACGGTCACCTGCGTATCGGCCGGCAGCGGGCCGGGGGCCCACCAGCTCCAGGCCAGGTTCAGCGCCGGCAGGCCCACCGCCAGCGCCGCGCCGATGGCAATCAGGCGGCGGCGCTGCTTGCGGGTCATGTCAGAGCGCCTTCACCACCAGGCTGGCATTGGTGCCGCCAAAGCCGAAGGAATTGTTGAGCGCGGCGCGCACGGGGCGCTTCTTGGCGGTGTGCGGCACCAGGTCCACGCCCTCGCAGCTCTCGCTGGGGTTGTCGAGGTTGAGGGTCGGCGGCACGATCTGGTCGCGGATGGCCAGGATGCAGAAGATCGTTTCCACCGCGCCCGCGCCGCCCAGCAGATGGCCGATCGCGCTCTTGGTGGAGCTCATCGAGACAGTGGAGATGGCATCGCCAAACAGGCGGCGCACCGCGCCCAGTTCCAGCTCGTCACCCATCGGCGTGCTGGTGCCATGGGCGTTCACATAGTCGATGTCGGCCGGCGTCATGCCCGCCTTCTTCAGCGCCATCTCCATCGAGCGATAGGCGCCCGAGCCGCCCGGATGCGGCGCCGTCACGTGATAGGCATCGCCCGAGAGGCCATAGCCCACCACTTCGGCATAGATCTTGGCGCCGCGCGCCACGGCATGCTCATATTCCTCAAGGCAGACCACGCCCGCGCCCTCGCCCATGACGAAACCGTCGCGGTCCTTGTCGTAGGGGCGGCTGGCCTTCTCGGGCTGGTCGTTATAGGCGGTCGACAGGGCGCGGGCCTGGGCAAAGCCGGCGATGCCGATCGGACAGATGGTCGATTCGGCGCCGCCGGCCAGCATGATGTCGGCATCGCCATCGCGGATCATCCGCGCGGCATCGCCGATCGAGTGGGCACCGGTGGAGCAGGCCGTGACGACCGCGTGGTTCGGCCCCATCAGGCCATATTTGATCGACACCTGACCCGAGATCAGGTTGATCAGCCGCCCGTGGACGAAATGGGGCGAGACGCGCGCCGGGCCCTTTTCGGCCAGCACCAGCGATTCGCTCTCGATACCCGGCAGGCCGCCGATGCCGCTGCCGATGCTGCAGCCGGCGCGCAGGCGCATCTCTTCGGGCATGTCGACAAGGCCCGCATCTTCCAGCGCCTGGCCGGCCGCATCAATGCCAAAGACGATGAACGGATCGACCTGCCGCTGGATCTTGTGATCCACCCGCTTGCCCGCATCGAAACCATATTCATGGTCGGCCGGCTTCACTTCGCAGGCGATATGGCACTTCTGCCCTGTGGTATCGAACCTGGTGATGCGCCCCGCGCCCGACTTGCCGGCCAGGATATTGGCCCAGGCGGTTTCGACATCCGCGCCCAGCGGGGTGACAAGACCAAGACCGGTGACAACAACACGACGCATCACGACATTCTCCACGCGGATTTGATACCGCTTCATTCATACGCAACAGGCCCAGCCCTGACGGACCGAGCCTGCCTCTTGCCCCGCGTTTCGGAGGCCGAAGGGGGCGGATTGCCCGCCCCATCCCGTGCACCCGCCGCAGCCATGATCCATGGCCAGCGCGAGACAAACCGGGCGGGCTGCGCCTTTAGCCGGCAGCGGCCCGCCCGACAAGCAGAAGCGCTTAGCCCTTGTGCTCGTCGATATACTTGATCGCATCCGAAACGGTGCTGATCTTCTCGGCGGCATCGTCCGGGATCTCAACGCCGAACTCTTCCTCGAAAGCCATCACCAGCTCGACGATGTCGAGGCTGTCGGCGCCCAGATCATCGATGAAGCTGGCATCTTCGGTGACCTTCTCGGCCTCGACGCCCAGGTGCTCAACGACGATCTTCTTAACGCGCTCGGCGGTGTCGCTCATGGTAATCCCCTTTATGAAGCGGCAAAACAGGAAACTCGATGCGTGCCCTAATGGGTGGCAAGCGGGCTGGCAAGCGGCGTTTGCGATAGCCGCCAGCGCACAGGTGGCAAAGCGCCGGGCCCAAACGGGCCCCGCCCCTTGCCGCAAGGCGGCCAGCCTTTCGCGCGCCTAGCCCTTGGGCTGTTCAACCACGCGGATGTGCAATTCGCGCAGTTGCTTCATGGTAGCCGCGCTTGGCGCGCCCATCAACAGGTCCTCTGCGCGCTGGTTCATCGGGAACAGCGTGATCTCGCGCAGATTGTGGGCGCCGCACAGCAGCATGACGATGCGATCCACCCCGAAAGCGGCCCCGCCATGCGGCGGCGCGCCATACTGGAAGGCGCGGTAGAGCCCGCCAAAGCGCGCTTCCACATCCTCGCGGCTAAGGCCGGTGATCTCGAAGGCGCGCACCATCGTCTCGGGCAGATGGTTGCGGATGGAGCCCGAGGCGATCTCGTAGCCATTGCACACCGCATCATACTGCAGCGCCTTGATCGCCAGCGGATCGCCAGCGTTCAGCGCCTCCAGCCCGCCCTGCGGCATGGAGAACGGATTGTGGCAGAAATCCACCTTCTTCTCGTCCTCGTTCCACTCGTAGAAGGGGAAGTCGACGATCCAGCACAGGCGATAGGCGTCCTTCTCGATAAGATCGAGCAGCTCGCCCACGCGGATGCGGGCAGCGCCAGCCAGCTTGGCGGCCTGCTCGCTCTTGCCGGCGGCGAAGAACAGGCCGTCGTTCTCGCCCAGGCCCAGCTCGGCATAGAGCTTTTCCATGCCCTCGGCCCCGTGGTTCTTGGCGATCGGCCCGCCAAACTCGCCGCCCTTGCGGGTGACATAGCCAAGGCCGGCATGGCCTTCGGCGCGCGCCCACTCGTTCATCTCGTCGAAGAACTTGCGGCTCTTTTCAGCGGTGGCCGGCGCCGGAATGGCCCGCACCACGCCGCCCGAGCCGACGATCTTCTCGAACAGCCCAAAGCCGGAACTGGTGAAATGATGCGACACATCCGAGATGATCAGCGGGTTGCGCAGATCCGGCTTGTCGGTGCCATATTTCAGCATCGCCTCATCAAAGGGGATGCGCGGCCATTCGCCGGCGGGCGTAACCGCCGCGCCCTGGCCGAACTGGGTGAAGATGCCCGTCACCACCGGCTCCAGCGTCTCCCAGATCTCTTCCTGGGTGACAAAGCTCATCTCGAGGTCGAGCTGGTAGAATTCGCCGGGCAGGCGATCGGCGCGCGGATCCTCGTCGCGGAAGCACGGGGCGATCTGGAAATAGCGGTCGAAGCCGGCCACCATCAGCAGCTGCTTGTACTGCTGGGGCGCCTGCGGCAGCGCAAAGAAGCTGCCGGGATGGATGCGGCTGGGCACCAGAAAATCGCGCGCGCCCTCGGGGCTGGAAGCGGTCAGGATCGGCGTCGAATATTCGGTGAAGCCGGTGTCTTCCATCGCCCGGCGCATGGCCGAGATGACCTTGGTGCGCTTGACGATATTGGCGTGCAGCGTCTCGCGGCGCAGGTCGAGGAAGCGGTATTTGAGGCGGATTTCCTCAGGATATTCCTGCTCGCCGGCCACCGGCATCGGCAGCTCGGCCGCGGCCGACTGCACCGTGGCCACGCGCGCGAACACCTCGATCGCGCCGGTGGCAAGATTGGCGTTCACCGTGCCCGCGCCGCGCGCCTTCACCACGCCATCGATCGAGACGACGCTTTCCACCCGCAGCGATTCGAGCACCGGAAGCGCCGCAGAATCGCTGTCGGCAACGATCTGGGTGATGCCGTAATGGTCGCGCAGGTCCACAAACAGCACGCCGCCATGGTCGCGCTTTCTGTGCACCCAGCCCGACAGGCGCACGTTCTGGCCCACATGATCCTGATTGAGCGCCCCGCAAGTGTGCGAACGATAGGGATGGGCCAGCGTGTCCGTGACAGGCGATTGCATGACAAGTCTTTCCATTCGGCCCTAACTCGGGCAGGGGAACAGGGCCGCGACCAAAGGCGATGGGCGCGGATCGTGCGGGCTAACAGTCGATACCCGGCGATTTGTCAAGCCGCGGGCCCTTCCGGCCCATCCTCCGGCTGCTTTATGCCCCCTTTTGCAAGGGGGCGCATGAAGCGGCGAAAGCGCCCGCCACCGGGCCAGATGAAAAGACATAAAGACCCAACGCATGAAAATCCATCCGCTGATCACCACCACCGATGCCCTTGCCGATCTGTGTGGCCGCCTTGCCAGGGCGCAGTTCGTCTGCGTCGACACCGAATTCATGCGCGAGAGCACCTATTGGCCCGAGCTGTGCCTCATCCAGATCGCCGACGACAAGGAAGCCGCCGCGATCGACCCCAAGGCCGATGGCATCGACCTCTCGCCGCTGCTCGACCTGCTGGTCGACAATGAGGAGGTGCTGAAGATCTTCCACGCCGGCGGGCAGGATGTGGAGATCATCTACAACCTCACCGGCAAGACCCCCCACCCCATCTTCGACACCCAGATCGCCATGATGGCGATCAGCCAGAGCGAGCAGATCGGCTATTCCAATCTGGTGGAAAGCTGGCTGGGCCTCGTCATCGACAAGGGCGCGCGCTTTACCGACTGGAGCCGCCGCCCGCTGACCGAGCGGCAGATCGAATATGCCATCGGCGATGTCACCCACCTCGCCCGCATCTTCCCCAAGATCCTCAAGCGCCTGATCAAGACCGGCCGCGGGGAATGGCTGGATGCCGAGATGGAAAAGCTGGCCGATCCGGAAAATTACCGCAACGATGCCAGCCTGGCCTGGCTGCGCATCAAGGCGGCCGGGCGCAATCCGGCGATGCTGGGCCGGCTGAAGGCGCTGGCCGCCTGGCGCGAATATGAGGCGCAGGACAAGAACATCCCGCGCGGCCGCATCGCCCGCGACGAAACCCTGGCCGACATGGCCAGCCACCCGCCCAAGGCCCAGGCAGACCTCGCCAAGGTGCGCGGCCTGTCGCCCGGCTGGAAGGACAATGAGATCGGCAAGCGGCTGATGCTGGCGCTGGCCGATGCCCAGCCGCTGGCCGAGGACGAGCTGCCCCCGCGCGCGCCGCGCGGCGCGCCCCTGGGCAAGGAAGGCTCGCTGGTGGCGGATCTGCTGAAGCTGCTGCTGAAGATCCGCGCGCGCGAGATCGATGTGGCCGCCCGCCTCCTCGCCCGCTCCGACGATCTGGAACTGCTGGCGGCCGGCCAGCGCAAGGGCATCTCCATCCTTGAAGGCTGGCGCTATGAGGTGTTTGGCCATGATGCGCTGGATCTGGTGGAGGGCAAGCTGGGCTTTGCCGTTGTCCACGGCCGGCTGAAGATGACCCGGCTGGACGAGAGCGCCGACACCCCCGAGGGCGCCGCCTGAGGATGAGCGTCTACCAGCCGACCCTCAAGCAGCTGCAATATCTGGTGGCGCTGCATGAACATGGCCATTTCGGCCGCGCCGCCGATTCCTGCTTTGTCTCGCAATCGACGCTGTCGGCGGGCCTGCGCGATCTGGAAAGCCTGCTGGGCGTAACGCTGGTGGAACGCACCAAGCGGGCGGTGCATTTCACCCCGCTGGGCAATCAGGTGGTGGCCAAGGCCCACCGCCTGCTGCGCGAGGCGGAGGAGCTGTCGGATCTGATCCAGGCCTCCTCGCAGCCGCTGTGCGGTGAAATCCGCATGAGCGTGATCCCCACCATCGCCCCGTTCCTGCTGCCGCGCATGCTGCCCCGGCTGCGGCAGGAGCGCCCCGCCCTCAAGCTCTTCCTGCGCGAGGAGCCTTCGGGCGCGGCGATCGAATCGCTGCAGCATGGCCGGGCCGATTGCGTGCTGCTGGCCCTGCCCTTTGCCACCGGCGAGGTGGAAAAGGAGACGATCGAGCTAGACGCGCTCTATGTCGCCTTCCCCAAGGACGATCCGCGCGATCCGCCCGAGGAGATCTCCCCCGACCTCATCGACGAGCACCGCCTGCTGCTGCTGGAAGATGGCCATTGCCTGAAGGACCATGCGCTGGCCGCCTGCAACCGCCCGGAACTGCGCGCCAGCGCCACGATGATCGGCACCAGCCTGCACACGCTGGTGCAGATGGTGGACAATGGGCTGGGCCTGACGATGCTGCCGGAGATGGCGCTGGATGCGGGCATTCTCAACGGCACCAATGTGGTGGCGCGCCCGCTGCAATCGCCCACCGCCAACCGCGAGATCGCGCTGGTGTGGCGCCGCCATTCGCCCCGCACCGAGGAGTTCCGCCTGCTGGCCGAGGAGCTGCGCGCCGGTTGATGCGAGGCATTATCAACGCCACGCGCCGGAAATTCATATAGAATTCATCCTGTCTCGGCGAAACGGGGCCCGCCATTCCCGGTTTTTTACAGGAGATTACCCATGCGCCGTATCACCCTCGCCCTTGCGGCCCTGGCCACCACCGCGGCCTTTGCCGCCCCGGCCATGGCCCACCCGCACAAGCAGCCCCACAAGGCCGCCCAGCACGGGAAGGCCGCCCATGGCCATGGCCAGGTGAAGAAGGGCCACCACTGATCCTCAGGGGTGCTCATAAAGGAAAGGCCGGTGGAGCGATCCGCCGGCCTTTTTTGCAGGTTCAGTCCATGTGCTTGAGGCCTACCCGCAGGTAATCCCAGCCGGTGATCAGCGTGAGGCCGGCCGCGCCCCACAGGGTGATCAGCCCCACCGTATGGGGCACATTGGCCTCTATCCCCCACACCACCACATTCCACCAGGGCATCGCCACGCCGAGAATCAGCGCGCCAAGGCAGATGATCTGGAAAGTCGTCTTCCACTTGGCCAGCTTCGAGACCGGCACCGACACCTGAATGCCGCCGAGAAATTCGCGCAGGCCCGAAACGGCAATCTCGCGCAGCAAAATGATCAGACCGGCGATGACATGCAGATCCTGCACATAGGGCCCGGTGAGCACGCCCTTGGCCGTTAACACCAGAATCACCGCCGCCACCATGATCTTGTCGGCGATGGGATCGAGGAACACGCCCAGCTTGCTGACGGTGCCTTGCGCGCGCGCCAGATAGCCGTCGAAATAATCGGTTATGCCCATCAAACCATACATGGCAAAGGCCAGGCCATAGCCCAGCGGCCAGTCCGGCCACCACATCAGCCAGACGAGGAAGGGCACCGCGAGAATGCGCGACAGGGTGAGCAGGTTGGGCAAGGTCAGCATGACGGGATTCGCCATAGCGGCTCGTTCGCCCACAAAAAAGACGGAAGGTAGGCTTGCGGGGGCGCGATCTGCCGCTAGTTAGACTGCCTCGCCTGCGGACAAACCCGGAATATATGACCCAATCGACCAAACTGCTGCGAGGCCGGCGCTTCCTGCCGCTGTTCGTGACCCAACTGCTGGGGGCGTTCAACGACAATCTGTTCAAGAACGCCATCGTCTTCTTCGTCGTCTACAGCGTCTATGATTCGGACAAGGCCGAGGCGAAATTCTCGGCGATCTCCTCGGCGGTGTTCATCCTGCCCTTCTTCCTGCTCTCCGCGCTTTCGGGCCAGTTGGCCGACATGCGCGACAAGGCGCGCATCATCCGCTTCATCAAGCTGGCGGAAATCGGCATCATGCTGGTGGGGGCGTGCGGGCTGCTGCTGGCCTGGCGGGGGATTGGCACGCAGGATCTGGCGATCCCGCTGATGCTGCTGGCCCTGCTGGGCATGGGCACGCATTCCACCTTCTTCGGCCCCATCAAATACGCCATCCTGCCCCAGCACCTGGCCGACAAGGAAGTGCTGGCGGGCACGGGGCTGGTGGAAGCGGGCACCTATCTGGCCATTCTGGCCGGCACTATCCTGGCCGGCTGGATCCCGGTGCAATGGGCGGCCATCGGCGTGGTGATCACTGCGCTGATCGGCTTTGTCTCCAGCCTGGCGGTGCCTTCCGCGCCGCCGCTGGGGGCGATCGAGCCGCTCGATTTCCATTTCGTGCGCGCCTCCATCCGGCTGGTGCGCAACACGATGGAAGACCGGCGGGTGTTCCTCGCCATCGTGGCAATCAGCTTTTTCTGGGCAGTGGGCGCCATCCTGTTCATCGAATTTCCGCCGCTGGCCAAGAATGTGCTGACCGCCAGCAAGGAAGTGGCCAGCCTCTTCCTGGTGATCTTCTCGGTGGGCGTGGCGCTGGGCTCTGTCTCGATCAACGCGCTGCTGAAGGGGCGGGTCTCGGCCCGCTATGCGCCGGCCTCGGTGCTGGTGATGGCCGCCTTCATCATCGCTTTCGAGCAGGTGTGCCAGGCCTGGCAGCCGCAGACAGACGGCAGCCTGCTGACCGTTGGCGCCTTTCTCGTCCATCCGCTGGCGCCGGCACTGCTGGGCACGCTGGCGGGCATTGCCATTGCCGGCGGCATGTTCGTGGTGCCGCTTTATGCCTTCCTCACCACCTTTGTGGAAAAGAGCCAGACCGCGCGCACCATTGCCGCCAACAACATCGTCAACTCCGGCGCCATGGTGCTGGGCGCCAGCCTGGCGGTGGGGTTGAGCGCGCTGGGCGTGTCGATCGTGCAGCAGGTGCTGCTGAGCGCTGCGATGTGCCTGATCTCGGCCTGGCTGTCCTATCGCCTGTTCCGCGCCGAGGACGATGGGCCGCAGCCCGCCTGATCAGCCGATAAACACGCATACCGCGACGAAACAGGCGCAATAGGCCATCAGAAATTCGCGCAAGGCCCGCGCGCCGCGCAGCCCCTGCACCGCTGGCCACCAGAGCGCCGGGGCCCGGCCTGTGCTCATCCGCCGCACATGCAGCGGCAGCCCCTGACGGAAGGGGTGGCGGGCGGCATCGTCGACAAGGACCAGGGCTCTGCGCATAAGCGCTGATTAGGCCCCACAGATGCCGCCCGAAAGTAGTTAATATGGAGTTAACAAACTGCCCCGTCCCATAGCGGGACGGGCGCGCTCAGTCTTGCGACAGCTTCAGGATATAGGCCCATTCCTCCGGCCGCACCGCCGCCACAGACAGGCGCGAGAGACGCACCAGTTCCATTTCGGCCAGCGCCGGATCGGCCTTGATCCGCTTCAGCGTAACCGGATGGGCCAGCTTTTCCACCGGCTTCAGCTTCACCGCCGCCCATTTGCCGGTTTCGTCGGTGGGGTCGCTCAGCCCGCCCACGCTGATGGTGGCGATGCCGACGATCTCCAGCCCGATGTTCGAATGGTAGAAGAAGACCAGATCGCCCGGCTTCATGGCGCGCAGGTTGTTGGCCGCGCGGTGGTTGCGCACGCCGTCCCAGGTGCCCTCGCCCTCGGCCACCAGATCGTCCCAGCTGTAGACGTTGGGTTCGGATTTCATCAGCCAGTAGTTGATTTCGCTCATGCCTCTTGTGTCCATTGCGCCTATCGGGGAAGGATCGAGTGCCTTCCATAGAGCCAGCGCCCCCTGCACTTCAACCGACCCACGGCATCTGGCCGGCCGAAAAGACCCGAAAAGAGAAGCCCATGCCCCATTCCCTCGCCGCGCTCCCCGTTCTCAGCCTGGCAGCCCCCCGCGCCGATTTCGCCCGCGACATCGGCGCCAGCTTCCGCCGCTTCGGCTTTGCGCTGGTGGCCGATCATGGCATCGATGCCGCCCTCATCGCCGAGGGCTGGCGGCTGACGGAAGCCTTCTTCGCCCTGCCCGAGGCGGAAAAGCGCCGCTGGCATGTGCCCGGCATCGGCGGCGCGCGCGGCTACACGCCGTTCCGCACCGAGATCGCCAAGGGTGCCAGCGCGCATGATCTCAAGGAATTCTGGCATGTCGGCCGCGATCTGGCCGACAGCGAATATGCCGCCGGCACCGCCCTTGCCGCTTCCATGCCGCGCAACCTCTGGCCCGATGCGCCAGCCCATTTCGCCGACACTTTCCGCGCGCTCTATGCCGCCTTCGATGCGGCGGGCGCGCGCATTCTGGCGGCCATTGCGCTCGATCTGGGCCTTGCGGAAGACTGGTTTGCCCCTGCCATCGATCAGGGCAATTCGGTGCTGCGGCTGCTGCATTATCCGCCCATCGCCGGGGCCAGCTGCGGCGCCATCCGCGCCGGCGCGCATGAGGATATCAACCTCATCACCCTGCTGCTGGGCGCCGAGGAAGCCGGGCTGGAACTGCTGACCAAGCAGGGCGAATGGCAGGAGGTGGCCCCGCCGCCGGGGGCCCTGGTCATCAACATCGGCGACATGCTGCAGCGCCTGACCAACCACGTGCTGCCTTCCACCACCCACCGCGTGCGCAACCCCGATGCCGCGCGGGCAGCCCACAGCCGCTATTCCATGCCTTTTTTCCTCCATCTCAGGAGCGATTTCGCCTTTCACACGTTGCCTCAATGCATCACGCCCGAAAATCCGGATCGCTATCCGGTGTCGATCACGGCGGATGATTATCTGCAGGAACGTTTGCGCGAGATTGGCCTGACAAAATGACAGACAGACCCGGGATCCTCATCACTGCCCCCCTGCTGCCGCAGATCGAGACGGCGCTGGACGCCGCCTTTCCCCTGCATCGCCTGTGGGAGGCGCCGGACCGCGCAGCCTTTCTGGCCGAGGTGGGCCCCGGCGTGCGCGGCCTTGCCACGGCCGGCTATTTCGGCCGGGTGAGCGAAGATCTGCTCTGCCAGCTGCCGGCGCTGGAAATCATCGCCAGCTTCGGTGTCGGCTACGACACGATCGACACCGCCGCCGCCACCGCCTATGGCGTGGTGGTGACCAACACCCCCGGCGTGCTCGACGATGAGGTGGCCGATCTCACCGTGGGCCTGCTGCTGGCCACCATCCGCCAGATCCCGCAGGCAGAGCGCTTTGTGCGCGAGGGGCAGTGGCTGAAGGGGGCCTTCCCCTTCTCGGCCTCCCTGCGCGGGCGCAAGGTGGGCATTCTGGGGCTGGGAGCCATTGGCAAGGCGGTGGCGCGGCGGCTGGAAGGCTTTGGCGTGGAGATCGCCTATCACGGCCGCCATCGCCAGGCTGATGTGCCCTATGCCTATCATGCCAGCCCGCTGGAACTGGCCCGCGCGGTCGATACGCTGGTGGTGCTGACGCCCGGCGGCGCGGCCACGCAGCATCTGGTCAACGCCGAGGTGATCGATGCGCTGGGGCCGCAGGGGGTGCTGGTGAATGCCGCGCGCGGCAGCGTGCTGGATCAGGCGGCGCTGGTGGCAGCGCTTCGCGAAGGGCGGCTGCTGGCCGCCGGGCTCGACGTGTTCGCTGAGGAACCCTGCCAGCCTGCCGATCTCCTCGCCCTGCCGCAGGTGGTGTGCCTGCCCCATGTCGGCTCTGCCACGCACAAGACGCGGGCGGAAATGGGCCAGCTGCTGGTCGATAACCTCACCAGCTGGTTTGCCGGCACCGGGCCGCTGACACCGGTGGCCGAAAGCCGCGCGCTACTAGCCCCCGCGTAAAAGCTGCACGCCCCAGTCGCGCTCGAACAGATAGAGCAGGATGCGCGCCGCCTCGCCGCGCGGGGTGGCCAGGGCATTGCCCTGTTCGGCCCCGGCGCGCTCCACCAGCAGGCGGGCATCATCGTGGGCGATGGGCAGCAGGCGCTGGATCTGTTCGAGGCTGGCGATGCGAAAGGGCGTGTCGCCAGACTGGCGCGTGCCCAGCAATTCGCCGCCACCGCGCAGGCGCAGGTCTTCCTCGGCCAGCACAAAGCCATCCTGCGTGGCCCGCATCAGCGCCAGGCGTTCGCGCCCCACCTCGCTCAGCGCCTCGCCGCGCAGCAACAGGCACACCGATTTTTCCGACCCCCGCCCCACCCGGCCGCGCAGCTGATGCAGCTGGGCCAGGCCAAAGCGCTCGGCATGTTCGATCACCATCAGCGTGGCATTGGGCACATCCACCCCCACCTCGATCACCGTGGTGGCTACCAGCACCTGTGCCTCGCCGGCGGCAAAGCGGGCCATGGCGGCATCCTTCACCTCGGGCTTCAGCTGGCCGTGGACGAGTTCCACCGCCGCGCCCAGCCGATCATGCAGCAGGGCGTGGCGCTCTTCGGCGGCGGCAAGGTCGGCGGTTTCGCTCTCGCGCACCATGGGGCACACCCAATAGGCCTGCCCGCCGCCGGCGACATGGCGGGCCAGCGCCGTCAACACATCGTCCAGCCGCTCGATCGCCACCACCCGCGTGTCGATCGCCTGCCGGCCGGGGGGCAGCTCGTCCAGCCGGCTCACATCCATCTCGCCATATTGCGCCAGGGTCAGCGTGCGGGGGATAGGGGTGGCGGTCATCGCCAGGCAATGGGGGGTGCGGCGGCCCTTTTGCGTCAACATCAGCCGCTGGCCCACGCCAAAGCGGTGCTGCTCGTCGATAACGGCCAACGCCAGATTGCGATAGGCAACCCCCTCCTGGAAGATCGCATGGGTGCCCACGATGATGTCGATGCTGCCATCCATCAGGCCCATGAGGATGCTCTCGCGCGCCTTGCCCTTGTCGCGCCCGGTGAACAGCGCCACCCGGGCGCCGGTGGGGGCGGCCATCCTCGAAAGCGTTTCGAAATGCTGGCGGGCGAGGATTTCGGTGGGGGCCAGCAGTGCCCCCTGCCCGCCCGCTTCCACCGCGATCAGCAGCGCATGCAGCGCCACCACCGTCTTGCCTGAGCCCACATCGCCCTGCAGCAGGCGCAGCATGGGGGCGGTTTGCGCCATGTCGCCCTCGATCTCGGCGATGGCCCTGGCCTGCGCGCCGGTGAGCGCGAAGGGCAGCGCCAGGCGGGCGCGCAGGCGGCCATCGCCGCGCAGGGGCAGGCCTTCGCGCCGGCGGCCCTGCTGGCGCACCAGCATCAACGCCAGCGCATTGGCGAAAAGCTCGTCATAGGCGAGGCGGTCGCGCGCCTTCTTGGCCTCGGCGCTGTGGGCCTCGGCCAGCGCCGCGCGCCAGGCGGGCCAGCCTTCGCGGGCCAGAAGCCCCGGCTCGATCCATTCGGGCAGCTCTGGCAGGCGGGAGAGCGCCTGCGCCACAAGGCCGCCCAGCCGCCCCTGCGTCAGGCCTTCCGACAGCGGATAGACCGCTTCGCGCTGCTGGCCGGCCAGCGCCGAGGCCTCTGCCGCGACATGATCGGGGTGCACGATCTGCCAGGCGCCGCCGAACTGATCCAGCCGGCCCGCCACCCAGCGCGTCTCGCCCAGCGGAAACTGCCGGGCCGCCCAGCCGCCATTGCGGCCGAAATAGGCCAGCGCCACGCTCTCGCCCGCCCCATCCTCGGCAATGATGCGAAAGGGCCCGCGCCCGGCGCTGAGCTTGTGGGCGCGCACCACCAGCGGCAGGATCACCTGATCGCCAGGCGCCCCTTCGGCCAGCGTGGCGATCACCCGGCGCTCCACGAAACGTTCGGGCAGGTGATAGGCCAGGTCGCGGATGCGCGTCAGCCCCAGCCGGTCGAGCGGGCGGGCAAGCCCCGCCCCCACGCCCTTCAGGCTTTCGACAGAGGCAAACAGCGGATTGAGCAGATCGGGACGCATGATGCCCTTCCCATAGCCGGCCCACCGCGTTTTTCCAGTGGCGGCGCCTGGCTTTCAGCTCTCTGCCCGCAGCGCGATGGCGGCAAAGCCGGCGGCGAAATAGCGGCTGATCTCATCGAGATGGGCGATGGCGCGGGCAATCTCCACCTGCCCCTCGCTGCGCGCGGCCAGCAGCCCGCGATCCTGCACGATATGGGTGAGCGCCACTTCCAGCATATAGCTGGCAAGGTGGAAGGCGGCCTCGTCGGCCAGCGGATAGCGGGCGCGCAGGGCCTCCTTCAGCAGATCGGGGATGCCCGCCAGCTGGCGCAGGGCCGGATGCACGCCGCCGCGGGCATAATTGCTCATCCCCCGCCCGATCAGCCGCAGATAGAGGATCCAGCCCTCATCCGTGCCGGCCAGCACTTCGAGGAAAGGGCGCAGGAAAGCGGCAAGAATATCGGCCAGCGGCGCATCGGGGCGGGCGGTG
>DASRYE010000217.1:0-8729 GCA_035653915.1 Novosphingobium sp.
CTGCTGTGCTGCCGCGCAGCCCGCCGATTGCCCGGGCCGTCATACGCGGCCCCCGGCGATGGTCAGAAGCGGGTGGGGCTTGCGGCGGGCAGCAGACCGTTGCTCAGCATTGCGGCCCATTCGCAGGCGATCTGCCGCCGGCGAGGCATATACAGGTAGCGATTGTAGATCGGTTCTACCCCGCCGGCGATGTGCGCCAGCATCAGGTCGATGATCTCGCGATCTGAAGGCCGGTTTGCCTCCGCCGCAATCCTGTTCATGATGGTCGAGAAGGTGGCGCGCCAGCCATGTGGCACGTGGCGCCCGGCATAGCCATTTTCCCGGTACAGTTTCGACAGCGTGTTGTCCGAAATCGGCGCATCCTTTTGGACGCCCGCGAACAGCCAGCGCTTGCTCTGGCTTGTCTGCATTGCCTCCTGCACAATCTCTACAGCCTGCGGGGCCAGAGGGATTAAGAACTCGTAGGCTGAATCTCGCTTGCGTTGGCGCGTCAGCTTCATCTTCTCGGCCGATATGCGCCAGATGGGCGAGGGCCCATTCAGCTGCTCGAATTCGTGCCTCTCGGCCATCCGTATGACACCTGGCCGGGCGGCCGTGAGCGCCAGAAGGGTGGAGGCCAGGCGTGTTGCCACTTGGGCAGACTCGGCCGAATGGATCTTGATCAGCAATTGCCTTGCGCTCTGCAGGTCGACCAGCGCTGGCCTTTTGCCGGTGTCCGCCGGTATCAATGCCTTGCGCACCACAGCTGACGGATCCTGATCGGCCAGCGCATTGCCGATAGCCCAGCTGAACACGTCCGAAATATGCCCGCGAACGCGCTTGGCCATTTCCTTGGCGCCACGGGCCTCGATCTTGCGTAGCACCGCAAGTATCATTGGCGCGGTGATCTTCTTGATCGGCAGCTGGCCAATCACCGGAAACACGTTCTCTTCGAAGCGGCTGAGCAGCTGCTTGGCATAGCGAGGCGACAGCGTCTTGGCGCGTTCCTTGTGCCAGGCTCGCGTGATCAGCTCGAAAGTGTCGAGGTCCTCGGACGCCGTCACCATCTTGCGCAGCTTCTTCTCGAGCGACGGGTTCAAGCCGTCTCGCAGCAGGGCGCGCACGCGATCGCGTTCGGCTCGGGCGTCCTGAAGCGTGACATCTGGATACGGCCCGATGACCAACTTCCCCTCCTTCTGGGCATGGCGATATTTGAAGCGCCAAACCTTGTAGCCGGAGGGCATTATCGTCAGGTACAAGCCTAGCGCATCGGGAAGTTTGCGAGGTTTGCCATCCGGGCTGGGCTTGGCTTTTCTGCAGGCCGCATCGGTCAGCATGAAGGCCCCCATTCGGGGCCCCCAAGAAGGCCCCCAAACTGGGGGCCCTTGGATGAGAAGGGGTGCACTCGCATGCGAAAGGTGTTGCCGCTAAAGGCGCAGAAAATCTAGGTTTCGCGCTCACATGCAACGGCATGCGAAAAGGAAATGGCTCCCTGAGTAGGATTCGAACCTACGGCCGCTCGATTAACAGTCGAGAGCTCTACCGCTGAGCTATCAGGGATCATTTCGTTCCGCCTGGCGTCGTTGCCGCCGGGCAGGTGCGCGCTAATAGCAGGGCTTCCGGCCTTGGCAAGCGGCAATTGCAATTTTCTGACAAGGCGAAATCAATATATTGAAAATAAACGATATAAACTGAACGCAGGGCCCCCGCCGGGGCGGGCCCGGCGAATCACACCTGGAACTGTTCGGAGAAAATCCGCTCCTCCAGGCTGCTGGAACGATCGAACAGCAAGGTCAGCGAATGATCGCGCGCGGCGCCGATGCGCACATGGCTGATGTCGCGCACTTCCTTCTGGTCGGCAACGGCGGCCACCGGGCGCTTTTCGGGCTCCAGCACGCGGAAGATCACCTCGGCGCTTTCCGGCAGGATGGCGCCGCGCCAGCGCCGCGGGCGGAACGGGCTGATCGGGGTGAGCGCCAGCATGCGGCTGCCCAGCGGCAGGATCGGGCCATTGGCCGAGAGATTATAGGCCGTGGAGCCGGCCGGCGTTGCCACCAGCACGCCATCGCAGGCCAGTTCGGCCAGCCGCACCTTGCCGTTCACGGTGATCTCCAGCTTGGCGGTCTGGCGCGTCTCGCGCAGCAAAGACACCTCGTTGATGGCATAGAAGCTCTGCTCGCTGCCATCATTGCTGGTGGCGGTCATGTGCAGCGGCGAGACGGCGATGGGCCGCGCCTTGGCCACGCGCTGGCCAATCGGCCGGCCGGCCTTCACCTTGTTCATCAAGAAGCCCACCGTGCCGTGGTTCAGCCCATAGGCGGGCACCACATGGCCCTCGTCCATCATGTGGTGCAGGGCGTGCAGCATGAAGCCGTCGCCGCCCACCACCACCAGTGCCTCGGCCTCGGCCAGTGGCACGAAGGCGTGCTCTGCGGCAAGGGCGGCGGCGGCTTCCTGCGCCTGGGCGGTGTCAGACGCCATCAGGGCGAGCTTGGTAGGCGGGGTCATCTGGGCAGTCCTCGTTATGTTCGGGCCTGTTTCAGCCCTGTTGCCGGAAATCGCCCGGCAAAAAGGCTTTGGCAAGTTGTCTCACACGGCGAAGAAGGGCAAAGAAAGGCCAAGGGCAAGCATGGACTGGCAAACCCGGCACAAATATCAGCTACGCAATCGAACGGACGGCATGCCCATGGAAGATCAGTCGACAGTGCCGGGCCTTGCCGCCGAAGAGGGCGCCGATGCCCCGCGCGATGCGCTGACGGGCCTGCCGGGCATGGAAGCGGCCCGCCAGCGCCTGGCCGGCTGGCTGGCCGAAGGGGCTGTGGGGCCGCAAGGGGCCGAGGCCGGCTATGTGCATGCGCTGCTGCTGGGCGTGCGCCGGTTCGACACGATCAACATCGCCTATGGCGAGGCGGCCGGTGATGGCGTGCTGCTGGCCCTGGCCGAGCGCATCACCCGCTATGCCGCCAGCGAGCTGGGCGGGGCGGTGATGGTGGCGCGCGGGCCCGGCGGCACCTTCCTGATCCTGGCCAACGAGGCCTGCAGCCGCGAGCGCTGGCAGATGTTTGCCGAGCAGCTGGCCGATCTGGTGGCGCTGCCGATCGTGCGGCGTTCGGGCACGGTGCGGCTGTCGCCCCGGCTGGCGCTGCTGCGGGTGGTGGGGCAGGAAGCCCCGCTCTCGGTGTTCGACCGGCTGGCGCAGACGCTGGAGCAGGCCAAGCGCAACCTGGGCCGCCGCGTGGTATGGGCCGATGGCGAGACCACCCGCGTGGGCCGCACCGCCGCCCAGCTGGAGGCCGACCTGCTGCGCGCGATCGACCGGCGCGAGATCGAGGTGGTGTTCCAGCCGCAATTCGCGCTGGTGGGGGGGGCTGATTCGGCCGCCGATCCGGTGGTGGGCGCCGAGGCGCTGGCCCGCTGGAACCACCCCAAGCTGGGCCGCATTGGCGCCGGCGCCCTGTTTGCCGCGGCCGAGCGGGCCGATCATGTGGCCCCCCTGTCGCGCCATATCGCGCAAGGGGCGCTGGCGGCGGCGCGGGGCTGGCCGGGCCATTTGCGCCTGTCGCTCAATGTCACGGCTTCCGATCTGGCGGCGGCCAGCTATGCTGGGGAAATGGCCGGGCTGGTGGCGCAATCGGGCTTTCCGGCCGGCCGGTTGACGCTGGAAGTGACCGAGCAGGTGCTGCTGGCCGATATGCAGCTGGCCGAACGCTCGCTGGCGGCGCTGGCAGGGGCCGGCATGCGCATCGCGCTCGACGATTTTGGCGCCGGTTTCTGCAATTTCCGCTATCTGAAGACCTTGCCGCTGCATTATCTGAAGCTCGATCGCTCGATGGTCGATGGCATCAGCGAGGATGCGCGCGATCTGGCGGTGCTGCGCGCGATTGTGGCGATGGCCCGCGCGCTGGATCTGGCAGTGATCGCCGAGGGGATCGAGACCGAGGCCCAGCGGCTTGCCGTGGCGCGCGAGGGCTGCGCCATCTATCAGGGGTTCCTGCGCGCGCGGCCGATGCGGGCGGCGGCCTTTGCGGCGCTGGTGGGCCGGGGCCAGTAAGGTGGGAACCCAGGTCATGCCTCTGTCGTTTTTCCGTTTTAAAACCTTCATCCAGCCGGGGTGGCGCCTGCTGCCCGAATGTGAGGAACAGCCATGACGCTTCTGGAAGAAAACGCCGAAATCCTGCGTGAGATTGCCGCTGGCGGCACCGATCTGACGCAGGAAGTGACGCTGGAATTCGCCCATTTCTTCGAGGATGAGGAAGCCGCTCATGCCTTTGCCGAGGCAGCGCATGGCCTGGCCTTCGCCGTCGAGGTGTTCGAGGGCGACGAGGAAGAGGAAGAGCCCTGGGAAGTGGCCGCCAGCAAGGTGATGGTGCCCACCGCCGAGGCGATCACCGCGGCCGAGCAGGAACTGGGCGCGCTGGCCGAAAAGCTGGGCGGCGAGGCCGACGGCTGGGGCTTCCTCGAAGAGGAATGAGCCCCGCGCGCCGTTAGCGTCCCTTGCCCTGCGCTTTCAGGGCAATCGCAGACAGGCCCTTGGTCAGCTGCGTCAGCCCGTTCAGCCGCGCCCTGGGATCGCCCCAGGCGCGGTTGACGACGAGCTTGTTGTCGGGCCGCAGCTTCACCGTGCCCTCCAGCCTTTGCGCATAGGCCACCAGCCCGGCCGGATCGGGGAAATGGTCGTTGTGGAAGGCCACCAGCGTGCCGCGCGCGCCCACGTCGATCTTGGCGATATGGGCGGCGATCGCCTGCCGCTTGATCTGGATAAGCTGGACGAGATTGGCGGTGGGCTGGGGCAGCGGGCCGAAGCGGTCGATCATCTCGGCCGACAGGGCCTCGATCTCGCTCATCTCCTCCACCTCGTTGAGGCGCCGATAGAGCGCCATGCGCACGGCCAGATCCGGCACATAGTCTTCCGGGATCATGATCGGCGCATCCACGGTGATCTGCGGCGAGAGGCCGCGGGTCGATTCGCGCTCCAGCCCGTAATCGCCGGCCTTGGCCGCCAGGATCGCCTCTTCCAGCATCGACTGATAAAGCTCGAAGCCCACCTCGCGGATATGGCCCGATTGTTCATCGCCCAGCAGGTTGCCGGCGCCGCGAATGTCGAGATCATGGCTGGCCAGCTGGAAGCCGGCACCCAGCGAATCGAGATCGCCCAGCACTTTCAGCCGCTTCTCGGCCACCTCGCTCAGCACCCGGCCGGCCGGCGTGGTGAGATAGGCATAGGCCCGCAGCTTGGAGCGCCCCACCCGCCCGCGCAGCTGATAGAGCTGGGCCAGGCCAAAGCGATCCGCCCGGTGGATGATGATGGTGTTGGCCGAGGGGATATCGATCCCGCTCTCGACGATGGTGGTGGAGAGCAGCACGTCGTATTTGCGCTCGTAGAAGGCGCTCATCCGCTCTTCCACCTCGCTGGCGGCCATCTGCCCATGGGCCGAGACATATTTCACTTCCGGCACCGCCGCGCGCAGCCAGTCTTCCACCTCGGCCATGTCGGAAATGCGCGGCACGACGATGAAGCTCTGCCCGCCGCGGTGGTGTTCGCGCAGCAGGGCCTCGCGCATCACCACCTCGTCCCATTCCATCACATAGGTGCGCACGGCAAGCCGGTCGACCGGGGGGGTCTGGATGGTGGACAGCTCGCGCAGGCCGCTCATCGCCATCTGCAGCGTGCGCGGGATGGGCGTGGCGGTCAGCGTCAGCACATGGACATCGGCGCGCAGCTGCTTCAGCCGCTCCTTGTGGTTGACGCCAAAGCGCTGCTCCTCATCGACGATGACCAGCCCCAGCCGCTTGAACTGCACCGATTTGGCCAGCAGCGCATGGGTGCCCACAACGATATCCACCGTGCCATCGGCAAGCCCTGCGCGGGTGAGCGCGGCCTCCTTCTCGGGCACCAGGCGCGAGAGGCGGCCCACCTGCAGCGGGAAGCCGTCAAACCTTTCGGCAAAGCCCTTGTGGTGCTGGCGGGCCAGCAGCGTGGTGGGGGCCACCACCGCCACCTGGCAGCCGGCCATGGCCGAGACGAAAGCCGCGCGCAGGGCCACCTCGGTCTTGCCAAAGCCGACATCGCCGCACACCAGCCGGTCCATCGGCCGGCCAGAGCCGAGATCATCCAGCACATCGGCGATGGCCGCTTCCTGGTCCTCGGTCTCCTGCCAGGGGAAGCGGTCGACGAAGGGGGCAAAGCTGGCCTGTTCGGGCAGCAGGGCAGGGGCGGTGCGCAAGGCGCGCTTGGCGGCGGTGGCCAGCAATTCGTGGGCGATGGCGCGGATGCGCTCGCGCAGCTTGGCGCGCCGCTTCTGCCAGCCCTCGCCGCCCAGCCGGTCGAGCGCCACCCCTTCGGCCTCGCTGCCATAGCGGCTGAGCACATCGAGGTTCTCGACCGGGATATAGAGCTTGTCGCCCCCGGCATAGGTGAGCATCACGCAATCATGCGGAGAGCCGCCCACCGGCACCGATTGGAGGCCTTCATAACGGCCAATGCCATGGTCGAGGTGGACGACCAGATCGCCCGGCGTCAGCGCCGCCAGTTCGGCGAGGAAGGCGTCGGCCGATTTCTTCTTTTTCTTGCGGCGCACCAGCCGGTCGCCCAGCAGGTCCTGCTCGGTAACCAGCTCGATATCGGCATTGGCAAAGCCGGTGTCGAGCGGCAGCACCAGGGCGGCCACCCGGCCGGTGGCGGCGGTGCCCAGCGCTTCCTGCCAGCTGTCGGCCAGCGCGGGGGCAGGGGGCACCGCCTCGCCCAGAATGGCGGTGATGCGGGCCAGGCTGCCGGCCGAATAGCAGGCCAGCACCGCCTTGCGGCCGGCGCGGGCGGCGCTTTGCAAGTGGCGGGCGGCGGCTTCATAGGCATTGTCGCCGCGGGCCCGTTCGGGGGCGAAATCGCGCCCGCCGGCAAAGCCGAAATCGATGACCGAGGCGCTTTCGGGCTGGGCGAAGGCATCGGCCTTGTGGGCGGGCCAGCGGGCCAGCGCCTCGTCCAGCTCGGCGCGGGTGAGATAGAGGCTGGCCGGCTCCAGCGGGCGATAGGCGCCGCCCTGCCTGGGATCGCGCCGGGCCTGGTGGTAATCGGCGATGTCGCCCAGCCGCTCCTCGGCCGCGCCCAGCGCCGAGGTATCGGCCAGCAGGAGGTCTGTGGGGGCGAGGTGATCGAAAAGCGTGGCCAGGCGCTCCTCGAACAGCGGCAGCCAATGTTCCATGCCGGCCATCCGCCGCCCGTCCGACACCGCCTGATAGAGCGGATCGGCCGTGGCATTGGCGCCGAACAGCTCGCGATAGCCGGCACGGAAGCGCTTGATGCTGTCTTCGTCGAGCATCGCCTCGCCGGCGGGCAGCAGCAGGTGCTGGGGCACGGTGCCGCTGGTGCGCTGGGTGGCCGGATCGAAGCTGCGCAGCGTTTCCAGCTCGTCGCCGAAGAAGTCGAGCCTCAGGCCCTCCTCGCGGCCCGAGGGGAAGATGTCGACGATCGCCCCGCGCACGGCAAATTCGCCGGCATCGGCCACGGTGTCGGTGCGCATGTAGCCCTGGCGGCGCAGCAGGCCGGCAAGGCTCTCGCGGCTGATCTCCATGCCCGGCTTCAGCAGGCGCACCTGCTCGCGGATGCGGAACGGGGTGAGCAGGCGCTGCAGCGCGGCATTGATGGTGGAGAGCACCAGCACCGGCCCTGCCACCGGCGCCTGCAGCTGGTGCAGCGCGGCCAGGCGCCGGGCGCTGATGGCCAGCGCCGGGCTGGCGCGGTCATAGGGCAGGCAATCCCAGGCCGGCAGCTCGATCACGGTGAGTTCGGGGGCGAACAGGCGGGCGGCCTCGGCCAGCGCGCGCATCGCCGCATCATCGGGCGCCAGGAACACCGCGCGGCCCTTGCGCATGGCCGCCGCCCGCGCCAGATCGCCCAGCACCAGCCCTTGCGCGCCGCGGGCAAGGCCGGCCAGCGTGAGCGGAGCAGTGGCGGCAAGAATGCGGGCAATATCAGGCATGGCGGGCGGCGATCTTCCAACAGGCAAAAGCCGCCCGCGCCGAATCGGCGGGGCGGTGAACAGGCAGCGGCTTAGCCCATGCGGGGCCGGCAGGGAAAGGTGGGGCCGCGGCGCTCAGCGCGGGATATCGACGTAGTCCAGCCGGCGGAACGCCTCCATCAGCGGGCCCTGATAGCGTTCGGGCACCACAAAGCTGCCCAGCGCCCAGCCCATGATCTCCACGTCTTCCTCATCGAGCAGCGCCTCGAACCAGACGAGATCCGCCTCGCCCCAGCCGGCGTGATAATGGTCGAAGAAGCCGCCGATCATGTAATCGGCCTCTCGCGTGCCGCGATGCCAGGCGCGATAGTGGATCCGCTTGAGGCGAGCTGTGTCGGGCGAGATGTGGACCATGGGCCAAGCGCCTAGGCCAGTGCGCGCCAAAGCGCAACCGCAACGGGCCTGCGGGCGGCGCCTCTTCCATTGATCAGGCTTTCGCCGGGGCCTATCCTGTGCTCCGCTGGCCGGAACAGTGGAAAGGAGAACCATGCCCCGGCAGAAGGGAACCGATACAGGCGGCACCGATGCGCGCCTTGCCATCTTGGACGCGGCCGAGAGGATCTTTGCCAACGAAGGCTACAACGGCGCTGTCATCCGCGATATCGCCGAGGCGGCGGGCGTTAACCTGGGCCTCATCCAGTATCATTTCGGCAGCAAGGACAAGCTGTTCACCGCCGTCATCAACCGCCGGCTCGATGGCTGGCGGGCGCGCGTGGCTGGCAGCATTGCCGCTGC
>DASRYE010000218.1:0-2386 GCA_035653915.1 Novosphingobium sp.
GACCGGCGGGCGCAGGGCGGCTATAGCCTGGCCCGCACCAGCGGGCGCTGGTGGGTGGAGGGCGCGCAGCTGTGCCGCCAGCAGGCCCGCCCCGCCCCTGATGCCCCGCAATGCGAAAGCGCCGAGGCCTATCCCCGCCCCGGCACATCCACGGCCAGCCCGGATGGGCAGATGCTGCTGATCCTGCTGAAGGGATGGATGGAGCCGATCAGGTAGGTTGCGAGGGGCCAGCCCCCCGCAACCACCCGTTTCTGGCGCGCCTCAGATCACCCCGCCCTTCGCCAGTTCCACCGCATGGGCGGCAGCCCGCGCCGTCAGCGCCATATAGGTGAGCGAGGGGTTCTGGCAGGCGCTGGAGGCCATTTGCGCGCCATCGGTAACGAAGAGGTTGGCCACCTCATGCGCCTGGCTCCATTGGTTGAGCACGCTGGTGGCCGGATCATGGCCCATGCGCGCGCCGCCCATCTCGTGGATGGCGCTGCCGCCGCTGCCGGGCTGGGTCGAACCGAAAAGGAAGCGGCCGCCGGCAGCTTCCAGCATTTCCTTCGCCGCCTCATGCGCTTCGGCAAGGGCTGCGTGCTCTTCCTGGCCGAAAGCGAAGTCGATCTTCAGCTGCGGCAGGCCCAGCGGATCGGTGCGGGTGCGATCGAGCGTGAGGCGGTTGCTGGCGCGCGGCACGCAATCGGCAAAGGCCACCAGCACCATGCGCCAGGCGCCGGGGCCGCGCAGACTGTCCTTGAAGGCCGCGCCCAGGCCCGCTTCGCGCTTGCCCCGGCTCCAGCCCGATTGCAGCGCCCCGCCCTGGAAGGAGAAGCCGCGCGTGTGGCCCTTGCCATCCAGCACTTCCATGTTGCGAAAGCGCGGGATGACAATGCCGGTGGGCCGGTTGCCGAACATGGTGTGGCCTTCAAAGCCGGGCATTTCGGCCATGCCGGCCATGGTGTTGGCATGATCCATGATGTGGGTGCCCAGCACGCCAGAGCCATTGGCCAGGCCCTGCGGCATCGCCTCGCTGGCCGAGTTCAGCAGCAGGTGCACGCTGTTGAAGGCGCCGGCATTGAGGAACACCAGCCGCGCGCTGGCCTGGCCGCGCTGGCGGGTGGTGCGATCGATCCAGCGGATGCCGGTGATGCGCCGGGTCGCCGGGTCATAATCCAGCCGTTCCACCTGCTTGTCGGTAAGCAGCGTCAGGCGGCCGGTCTTGCGCGCGGCCGGCAGGGTGGAGGACTGGGTGGAGAAATAGGCGCCGAAGGAGCAGCCGCGCGCGCAGATGTCGCGATACTGGCAATGGGCGCGGCCTTCCTCGGGCTTGGCCTCGGTGAGGTTGGCGGTGCGGCCGATGGTCAGCACGCGTTCGGGCCATCGGGCGCGGATGGCCGCGCGGCAGGCCTGTTCCACCGCGTTCAGCGGCATGGCCGGCTGGAAGCGGCCATCGGGCAATTGCGCCAGCCCTTCGGCCGCGCCCGACACGCCAATGAAGCTTTCGACATGATCGTACCACGGGGCGATATCGGCATAGCGGATGGGCCAGTCCGTGCCGTGGCCATCGCGCCGGTTGGCGCCGAAATCATAATCCGACCAGCGATAGCACTGGCGCCCCCAGGTGAGCGAGCGCCCGCCCAGCTGATAGGAGCGGAACCAGGTGAAATGCGTATCCTCGCCCGTGGTGTAGGGGCTTTCGCGATCGTTCACGAAGTGGTTTTCGGTCCATTCCGTGAAATGGCGGTTCAGCCGCTGGACGGGATATTGATCGGCATAGGCCAGCTGGTCGCCCTGGCCGCGGAAGGGCAGTTCCCAGGGGGCCTTCATCTCGCGGTCATAGCCGGTCTGGTGGGGGATGTCGCGGCCGCGCTCGATCAGCAGCACCTTGAGGCCGGCCTCGGTGAGTTCCTTGGCCGCCCAGCCGCCGGTGATGCCGGAGCCGACGACGATGGCGTCGAAATCATGAGTCATGAGGCTTATCCGAAATCCACTGCCGTCCAGTCGCTCGACCATGCCCTGTCGCCGGGGTGCAGCGGGGCATCGGGGTCGAAACGGCCGGGAATGAGCTGATATTGCAATTCGCGCGCGGCGCCTTCCTCGCTGGTGTAGTAGCCGGTGAGGATCAGCGCCTTCACCTTGCACCAGGGGTTGGGGCCAAAGGCAGCGGGGGGGCCGAGCGGCGGGCCGGGCGGGAAGCTTTCGGCATCCAGCGCGGCCAGGGCAGCCTGGCGGGCGGCCGCGCTGGCGGCGAGGAAACCGCCGGCGCGCGCATCCAGTTCGGCCTCCAGCCAGGCGAGATAGCGCGGCGAGCCATCGGCGCGCAGCGGCAGCGGGGCCTTGGTGGCGGGCGGCGGGGCAGCCAGCGGCGCGCGGGTGCCTTCCAGCCCATGGGCCAGCGCCAGCG